>NZ_JAQPOK010000033.1 GCF_030068445.1 Roseofilum halophilum BLCC-M91
TCCCCTTCTCCTGTGGGAGAAGGGGGTAGGGGGATGAGGGCAATATGTTATGTTCATGCCCTCTCCCTAAATCCCTCTCCCAAGGGAGAGGGACTTTCTCCCCTTCTCCTGTGGGAGAAGGGGTAGGGGGATGAGGGCAATATGTTATGTTCATGCCCTCTCCCTAAATCCCTCTCCCAAGGGAGAGGGACTTTCTCCCCTTCTCCTGTGGGAGAAGGGGTAGGGGGATGAGGGCAGTCTGCAAATCTTTAATCTCTCAGTTCACTATGGAATATCGTAATCCTACGCCGACGGTTGATATCATTATTGAGATGATTGACCGGCCAGAACGCCCGATTGTTTTGATTGAGCGCAAAAATTCTCCTTTGGGATGGGCGATTCCTGGGGGGTTTGTTGATTATGGGGAGTCGGTGGAAACGGCGGCTCTCCGAGAAGCGAAGGAGGAGACGGGGTTATCGGTGGAGCTGGTGGAACAGTTCCATGTGTATTCCGATCCCGATCGCGATCCTCGCCAGCATACCTTATCGGTGGTGATGATTGCTGCTGCGATGGGTGAACCAGAGGCGGCTGATGATGCGAAGAATTTGGCTTTGTTTGAGTTGTGGCAAGTGCCGCCGGATTTATGTTTTGACCATGACAGCATTTTGAAAGATTATTGGATGTACCGCAATTATGGATTGCGTCCCAGGTTATTTTAAGTGGATGTGAGGAATTACCATGACTCGTAAAGTTGTTCAAACCGATCGCGCTCCGGCTCCTGTTGGGCCGTATAATCAGGCGATCGCCGCGACAGGTGAGATGTTGTTTGTTTCTGGTCAAATTGCGATCGATCCTAGCACTAATGAATTGGTCTATAGCGGTGATGTAGCTAAACAAACGGAACAGGTGATGAATAATCTGCAAGCGGTTTTAGTGGCTGCTGGCGCGACGTTTGAGAATGCCGTGAAAATGACGATTTTTCTGAAGGATATGGGTGATTTTGCTACTGTCAATCAGGTTTATGGCAGTTATTTTGACCCCGAAACCGCACCCGCTCGCGCTTGTGTAGAGGTGGCACGCTTACCGAAGGATGTTTTGGTGGAAGTTGACTGTATTGCGGTTCTTTAGGTAATGGGTAATGGGTAATGGGTAATGGGTAATGGGTAATTGCAGATCTGCCTTATCCCCATTCCCCCACTCCCCCACTCCCCCATCACCTATCCCGCCAATTCTGCTCGCGAGGTGCGACAGAGGGCAACTGCTTCAGCTTGGGGGAGGCGATCGCCCCCGTTTAACTGCTTTAATTGATCTAACAGGGTCTCCAGCAGCTCAATATGATCTGGAGTAAAGAAAATCGAGAACCCATTCCCCCCTAGAGAATAGCCCGGCACATAGAGCGAAACTTGCTCGTGACGAGGGTGACTGGTCAAAATTGTCATTTCCGTACCATCGAGCTTATAGGTCGTATCTGTCCAAGTTTGAGCCATCGTTTTACCTCCAACTGCTACGTTGATTATTTTATCAACACCCTTATCCTAGCCCAAACCCTTTCCCACCGGCAACCCATTTTTTGATTTTTTATTCAAACTAGAGATAGGATAGACTTGTAATGGAGAAAACAAATGACCACAGAAACATTTGGTAAAATTCTGCGTAGGGCACGCAAAGATAAAGGCTATTCCCAAAGGAGCCTTGCCGCCTTGGTCAAGCTTGACTTCACCTACCTGTCCAAGCTAGAGAATGACCGGGCTGACTATCCTCCCAAAGAAGAAGTCATCCGCTCCCTTGCCAAACATCTCGAACTTGACCCCGATATGTTGGTTTGTCTAGCTGGACGCATTCCTCACCAATATGAGGAACTGCTCAAGCAAAACGCCCAAGCTATGCCCATGCTTCTGAGACGGTTACGGGAAAACCCAGACTTCGCCCAAAAGATCTTTCAAGCAGCCAATGAGGATGCCCCCAGTTGAGTCTAATCAAACCCTACCGCTTTTATCCCAAACCAGAAATCGAGCGTCGGGCCAACGACCTCCTGTTACGCATGGAATTAACCCCAAACTGGAAACCCTCCTGGCCCTTAGAAGTAGACCGCATCGCTGATTTTCTAGACTTGGGAGTGGTTTGGGATCTGATTCCTTCGGACGAGTACGGGCCGATTGCGGCCCGCATTCTGCCTTTGAATCGTCAAATTGAACTCAATGAAGAGATTCTCAGTTTACCGGAGGGGTTTCAGTCCTCTACCCTGGCCCATGAAATCGGCCATTGGATGCTGCATATTAACCATGCCGAAGTCCAGGAAGAGGGAGGTCATCTGAGCAGTGATGATTCTTTTCTGTGTCGTCCCAATAGTTCTTTAAGTGAGCTGGAATCGATTGAATGGCAGGCGCAATACTTTGCGAGTTGCCTGCTGATGCCAGAGAGTTTGCTTGTTGAATATTGCGATCGCCAAAATCTTACCCGATGGTCTACCCTTTATCAACTACGAGACCAATTAGGGGTCACCATCTCTAACTTAGTCAACCGGCTACAAGACTTAGGTTGGATTCATATTCCCCAGGGGTCTAGAAAACTCATGCTCGGGCCAGTGAACCGGGAAGAAGCCACAAAATCCTGGGGATAGATATGATGGTAGGGTCGGGTTTCAAACCCGCCCCTACCAATATATTACATTTCAAACATCTTCCCTAGCGAGACATACGCCGCTTGCGGCGAGCGGCAACAGCTTTGCGCTTGCGCTTCTCTTGAGGGGTTTCAAAATGGCGGCGGCTTTTCACATCCGCCAGGATTCCGGCTTTGGACACTTGGCGCTTAAAGCGACGTAGAGCTGAATCAATTCCTTCGTTTTCTCCGACTACCACTTGCGTCATTCTTGTTCTTTTCTCCTAATTTCAGTGAATGGTTTGGGTGAAACAGTTTAATTATATTCTATACCATTGTCAATCGATTCGTAGCCCTCTCCCTTCGATCAAAATCCGTCTCCTGTAGACAGGGGGACGCGGGGACACCATCTCCTGATACCTCTGCTATAGTCTCTTGCCTGATTTTGTTCCCGGTATCCCTTCACAAAAACTTCACAAATGGAGCCAGAGGGGAATAGCGATGAGTAAAATTACATATTGTTGTTCTCTGAGGAAAAAATCAGTAAATTTGAGGATTGATAGAATTTGCTTCCGGTGTAGAGTAATAACTAACAGAGCATTAATTGAATCAACACCAAGCTGGCAAGACAGTTTTAGCGGTCTCCACACCATCAATCCCAGGGATGATGTAAAGAATTGTTGCGTCTTGCATAAAAACAGGTGGAAAAAAACGAGAACCCTATAGAGGGGTAAGTAAATTTAATCCACTCTGCAAACACTCTGCTTCTTCACGATTCCGGTGAATCCCTACCATCATGAGCATCTTCAAAAACCTCTTCGGTCAAAACACTTCTGAAACCGCTAAACCCCAGTCTGAGCCAGGTCAAACCTTCATCCTCGAACCCATCCTCACCCCTTCCGGATTTGTAGACGTTGATGGAGGTGATGAAACCCCGGTTACAGATGTAGAAGTTAACATGGGGGGAGACTCTACAGAAACTGAGAGCGTTGAAACCCAAGAGGTAGACGCAAACTCGGAAGAGGTTAGCGATGCAGACGAGACCGATGATACAGAAGAGAGCAACCTTCCTGAAGCCACCGACTCAGAAACCGAGCTAGAAATAGAAGAAGAACTGCCCTTTTTTGACTCGCTCCCCGAACCCAAAGGCACTGAAGAGGGTGGAGAGAGTCCCGGTGTAGAAAGCAACGAAACGATTGAACCCGATGGCGAACTAATTTCTGCTCTGTCCGCGAACTCCAGCGAACCCGAAGAAGCGGAAACCCCAGACACAGAGGAGACTGCGGTTGCCGAAGAGAGTGAAGAAGAGACAGAAGCAGACAGGGATGAGACGACCCCAGTTTTAGACATCTCCCAACCTAATTTTACGTTTGATTCCGGT
>NZ_JAQPOK010000034.1 GCF_030068445.1 Roseofilum halophilum BLCC-M91
ATGGCATCCTCAGTTCTAAGACTCCTTTATCATAAGCAATTCTCCACGCCCGATCTTCGCCAACATCTGCCATCAGTGCCTGATAGGTTGACCAGCTTACACTTCGCAAAATGATGCAATTTTCTGGGGAAACTTGCTGTGGTTTAGGAGCTAATGTTGTACTTTGCATCTGGTGCTTCCTCCGTCGTTTTATGAATTTTATGATGGGGTTAGGTTAAGTTGGGTTAGGTGGTGATAGGCTTGCTGAATGACTCCTTGACCGCGCAGTAAGCCGGTATTGGCTCCAGGACAGAGGTATTCTAAGGGTTTGTCTTTAAGGGTCTCTAACAACTGTTGGACGCTGGCGAGTTGTCGCTTCCAGTGGAAGGTTTTGCTGGTGCGTAGGGGGGTGGGATGGCCTTGATTGTCGGGGAGCAGATGACGACCGGTAAATAGGATGCCTCCTAGGGATGGATCGTAGAGACACGAAGATCCCGGAGAATGGCCGGGAGTCCACAAAGCTTGGATTTGTTGGTTAGAAAAGGTGAATTGGTGCTGGAATGGGGTTACACTCAATTTGGGTAAAAGATAGGCCTCTTGTTCTTGGATGATGATTTGGCAGTTAAAGGTTTGTTGAATTTCACGAACTTTGGCGATCGCCCCCCGATGGGTCAAAAATAGGAACTGTACGCCTCCTTGGTTTTGTAAGAAGTCTTGGTTGGTCTGATTCCAAGCGGGACAGTCAATGAGGATATTGCCTGCATTGCCTACAATGAAATAGGAGGTTGCTCCCAAGGTCTCTCGATTGGGAGGAAAGGCGAACCGGTTTTCCAAAATAACTTTGGGTTGTTTTGGAGGTAGGTTCCGATCCTTGGGATTTCCACGATATGAAGATGCCATGACTTTGTTATTTCTACTGTTGCTTGGACTAATCACATATTTTATTGTGCAGCGTGGTGTGGCCAGCAGCACAAACACCCCAGTGTGGATTTTGTGGTTGGTGATGATGACTCCGGCCTTGGCCTGGACGGTATGGATATGGGTACAGGGAGAAGAGAACCCGCCACCTTTGGGGGTGATGGTTGCCTTGTTTGTTTTCTCTTCTATGTTGTATTTATATTTAATTCAAGTGGGACGCACTGCGCTGCAAAATAAGCCTGAACCTGAGTCTGAAGAGGAATCTAAGGCTTCTATGCCTGCGCCCTTGAGTGTGGAAGAACAGCGACAATTGCAACAGTGTTTTCCTTGGTCTGCCTATGCGCTCCATGAGACGGAGTGTAAGGGCCCGGTGGTGATTTGTCGGGGTCAATTGCGTACTTCTTCAGATGTGGCTTATCAGACGGTGCGGGAGAAGATTGAGGCTCAGTTTGGCGATCGCTTTTTGATTGTGTTTCAAGAAGGATTTGAGAGTAAGCCGTTTTTTATCTTGATTCCCAATCCCCAGTTTCAGGCTAAAACCCCCCAACCTCGACTCACTCGACCGCTCACCGCTTTGGGATTGTTGGCTCTAACGGTCTTAACCACCACACTGATGGGAACCCTGGCATTTTCCGATCGGGTCTCTCCAGAAGTGGAAAATAACCCCAATTTGTTGCTGCAAAATCCCAGTCTTTTGGCTCCGGGTCTGCCTTATGCGATCGCCTTAATGACCATTTTGGGCATCCATGAGCTGGGCCATTATCTCATGGCTCGGCGCTACAAAATTAAGGCTACGTTGCCCTATTTTATCCCTGTGCCCTTTTTCCTGGGAACCTTTGGGGCCTTTATCCAAATTCGCTCCCCCATGCCCAATCGTAAGGCTCTGTTTGATGTGGGAATTGCCGGCCCCTTAGCTGGGTTAGTGGTCACCATTCCCATCTTTCTCTGGGGGTTGTCCCTCTCCGATGTGATTACGGCCTCGGAAAATACCAGCATGTTTAATTTTGATTCCCTTAATCCTAAAGCTACGGTGCTGTTAGCCATTCTCAGTAAAATTGCCTTGGGGCATCAGTTAACGGCCGATATGGCTGTGAATCTCCATCCCGTAGCGGTGGCTGGCTTTTTGGGTTTGGTGATTACCGCTCTGAATTTAATTCCGGTGGGTCAGTTGGATGGGGGCCATGTGGTTCATGCTATGTTTGGTCAACGAACAGCCGTTGCTATTGGTCAGGTGTCCCGGTTATTGGTGTTGATTTTGGCCTTTTTGCGCCAGGAGTTCCTCTGGTGGGCGATCTTTTTACTGTTAATGCCGATCGCCGACGAACCGGCGTTAAATGATGTGACAGAATTGGATAATGGTCGGGATCTCCTGGGATTATTGGCTTTGGTCATTTTGGTGATGATTGTGTTACCGGCTCCCCCTACGTTAATTGAATGGTTCTATGGCTGATGATATCCGCAAGTGGTTAGAGCAAATTCGTCAATTGCAAGAGCAAATGAGGGATTTGCAACAGGAGTGCGATCGGGCTTACGCCAGTGCTGCCAATTGGCAGCGCCTTTATGAAACGGAGGCCCAACAGCGCCGTCAGGATGCGAAGCAAGCGGCGCAGAAACTCCAACGGCTTCAACATGAGTTGGAGAATACAGAGCCACCCCAACCTCAGTTATCTGGGGATATCACCCTGGTGGAAGAAGAGCTAGACAAGCTAGAGTCGGTGGAGGAGGCGAAAGCTAAGTTAGTGGAGATTCTACAAGAGCGCGATCGCCTCCTGCAAACGGTTAAGTCCCTATCTCACGATCTGCAAACGGAAAAGACACAACATCACCAAACCCGTCAGAACTTAACTTCAGCCTTGGGAGATGCGATCGAACGCTTAAATCAATTGAAAAAAGGATAAACTCAGCATTCTATCGCTATCTAAAGACGATCTCGTTTTGCCTTGAATAAATCCACAGGCTTCTTGGGCAGCATCTAACATATGGCGTAGCCGAGTTTCATCATCATGGTTTGACATATTGTACCACTGCTTCCGCTAATACTTCTTCCCGAAAATAACGACTTAGATCGCCTGCTGTGCGTAAATCAGCTTTCCGTCCAATTAAGTTAGATAACTCAATTTCCATGCCTGCCAAACGAATTAAACCCGGAATATAATCTGGTTCAAAAGTAACCAAAAAATCCACATCACTCTCTGGGGTGAAATCATCTCTTAACACTGAACCAAACAAACACAGTTTCTGAATATGATGGCGCTGACAAAACTGAGAAATCTGCTCCTCAGAAATATTAATGGGTAATGTTTGGGTTACCATATTATTGAAAATTCAAAACTAAATTCGGCATAAACTTCTGTAAGTTTCGTAAAGATTTGCTTTGCCAGGTAATCTCTTTCGATCCTAAAACAGTGAGCTGAACCTCTATCTTATTTTTTCTGAGATTAGAAACAAATTTAGACAGAACTCGAATCCCCGAACTATTCAGAAATTCTAGCTTCTGAAAATCCAGGGTTAAATCCTCTGATTTAGAATTAACCACGTTTTCTAGGAACTCAGTGATGGGGCGGTACTCCGAGGGATCTCTGAGGCTTAATTTACCCTCAAAGAAAACTGTAGTTAATGAGGAATCATAGTGAATACAGTAATCATCCTCTCGTAGTTCTGTAATCGTCATTGTTCCTCTGGCAACGTGATATCAGAATTTTTCTAATCTTAAATTGTAGCACGAACAAAAATAATCAGCAACTAGAGGCGATCGCCCGTTATCTTCCTCCTAATCACCAAAACCGTAATATCATCCGCCAGACTTTGATCCCCAATAAACCCATAAAAATCATTCAATATCGCGTCTTTAATCTCCTCAACCCTAAGATCCCAATGGTTACGAATTACCTCACATAACTTATCCATTCCATAAGCCTGTTGTCGATCGTTTTCAGTTTCCGTAATCCCATCCGTATAGAGAACCATGCCATCTCCAGGGTTTAGCTCTAGAGCAACCTGGTCTAAAAACGGCGTAATTTCCTCATCAAAGGCAATCGGTATCCCTAAATCCACCGTACTCACCTGCTCAATGTCTCCAGACGCTCGCACTACAATCACATCCTCATGTTGCCCAATAATTTGCAATTTTCCGCGATCGTAATTCAAAATCGATAACGTTAAATCTCGATCCGCTTCCATCCTCTGCACATTGTGGTAAAGGGTACGATTAAGGATATCAACAAACTTTACCATATCCTCTTGCTGACTTTCTTTTAATGTCCGAATCGCCGTTTGCGTCATCACCATTAAAATTCCACTTTCCAAGCCATGCCCCGTTACATCCCCAATCCCAATCGTTACCCCTTCATCTGTTTGTAAAACATCATAATAATCGCCCCCAATTTCCTCAGCAGGCTGCATAAATCCAGAAATTTCCAAATCTTGAATCGCCTCTAACTCCACAGGTTTCGGCAGAATCATCGCTTGCATCTTTTGTAAAATGTCCAACTCTGAACTCATGCGAGTATTTTCCGCCCGCAATTTATGATTGAGCGTTTTAATTTGGGCATTCGCTTGACTTAACTGAGCCGTCCGTTCTCGCACCTTCTCTTCAAGTTGGGTATAGAGAATATAGAGCGATTCCGCCATCCGATTAAATGACCGAGCCATCAGACCAATTTCATCTTTAGTGCGGTCATGAAGGGTTAACTTAGAAGTCGGGTTAGCTGCGGTTTGGCTCATCACTTCAGAAATCCGAGTTAAACGATAAGCTACTAATTGGCCAAACCAAAAATAAATCACAATGGTAACCACTAAAGTTAATAGGGTAAACGTCAACCATAAATTATGCAAAGTAGATGCAAAATTAGCCCGTAAATCGGCAATGGGAACATAAATCATCAACGCCCCCACAATATCCCCCACTTGCCATCCAAAACCATTGGTACTTCCATAGCGTTGAATAATGGGTTTGGGCGCAACTTTCGGGTCTCCATGGCATCGTAAACAACTGGCGAACACATGGACTGGACTGGCTGAATAGAAGCGTTCTTGATTATCTAAGGTTGTATAACCGATCAATTTTTCTAGCTTAAGATTTTGACGGAATTTTTCAATAATACTCACTTCAAAGTCATTGGCCGTATTAATGGGATTAGTGGGATTAATGGTAGCGGGTTTGTAAGTATACTCAGGCAGAGCTAAATTAAACTCTTTTACTACTTCACGAGTAGCAAAATTGGCAGATAAAACCTCAATGGGTAAATCGTCCGTTATTTGCTCGACAGAAGGTCGTAGGGAGTGGGTCATATAGTTTTGGGTGGCTTGCGTAAAATGCAGCACCAGTTCAGTCCGATTTTGGGCTTCTTTCTCCAAAACCTGAACTTGCAGTTGATGAATGTACCAAGCGCCAGTGGCCATGACGACCACCAAACACGCGAGGGTAACCAGGATGAATTTGACACGGATAGACATCGTTTACTGAAGTTCTTTAAGCCGTTGTTGTAATGTTTCTAGTTTAGTGGCTTTTTCCGATTCAGTTAGGGTATCATCCTGTTTAATAGCCTCGATCGCTCTAGCCGCTTCTAATTCTCGAATCACGTTCCAGGTGCGATCGCTGGCTGGATCGAATCCCGACCACACTAAAGGTTCTAGGATGTCTCGGTCAGTAAAGCGATAGAAAAAGTCCTGAAGTTCCGTTTTCAGACATTCGGGTAAATCTTGACGATAGGCCAAGGGATCTCCAGGAATAACGGGAGAAGTCCAAACCACGCGAATATTTTCAAAGGCTTCTGGATCAGATTGTTTTAAGCGCTGCAATGCTTCACTATTATTCGTCGCCACCTCTACCTCTTGATTGGCAACCGCTAAGACTGTATCTTCGTGGGAGCCTAAAAACGACACGGATTGAAAGATATCTTGGGGTTCAAAATTATTTTGAATAAATAGATAGTAAGTCGGAACCAGAAATCCGGATGTTGATTGCCGGTCATTAAAGGCAAAGGTCAGATCCTGGCTATTGTCTAAAATAACTCGATCGCCATCTCCCTCTTCTAGATTAATTTGCTCTAATAAGGGATGATCTTTATGCATAATCAGATGGGCGTAATATCCCAAATAGCCTTGACTGCTCACGGTTTGGGCAAAGGCTTCGGCTTGGGATTTTTCGGCTGCTTCAATATAGGATTTGCCACCATACCAAGCGATTTGAATCTCTGCTTCTCCCATAGACTCAATTAAGTCACCGTAATCTCCGTAGAACGGCAATACTGGCCGGGCGATCGCTTCTCCCACTTTCTCTAATAAGGGAGTCCAAATTTCCTCTAATGTCTCTTCTGATTCAGCCGCTAGAATGCCGAAAGTTACTTCGGTGATTTCTGGGGCGCAGGACTCGGCGGATTCACTTTCGGTTGCTTCAATTTCTGCGATCGTCGTTTCTGGGCTAGAACCCGCCGTACAACTGATTAAGAGCGGCGTAGACACTAGGGAAAGTAAAATGAAGGAACAAAGGGATTTTTTTTTAGGTAAATCATAAACAATATCTAGACTCAGATCTTGCATACTGTGGCACAAACCCAATCGATTGTCAATTTGAGTCCAGCCATCTTAAAATGAAGATTACCTGAACTTAAATTTAATCCCAAATCCATGACTGGTGATTTACGACAATCTGCCCCCGCAACTCAACGGAATCGAGAACCGATCTTAAATGTTTTAGAACGAGTGTTACCGTCACAGGGAACGGTTCTAGAAGTGGCTAGTGGAACTGGGGAACATGCCGTATTTTTTGCCCCTCGCTTAAAACCGAGAGCTTGGTTACCTTCAGACTTGAATCCTCAGTTACTTGAGAGTATCAAGGCTTGGCAAGCTCATTATCCTAGTGATTTTTTGTATCCTCCAATTCGTTTAGATGCCCAAAATCTGCCTTGGAATTTGGGAGGATATCAATCAGAAATTACGGCTATAGTTTGTATTAATATGATTCATATTTCTCCCTGGGAAGTCGGCTTAGGTTTGCTCAAAGGCGCTCAAGAAGTTTTACCGTCCCAGGGAATTTTATATTTATACGGGCCATACAAACAAGAGGGAGAACATACGGCTCCGAGTAATGCGGCGTTCGATCGCTCGTTACGCTGGTCTAACCCCCTTTGGGGGGTGCGTAATTTAGAGGATGTGATTGAGGTGGCTCAGGCTCACCATCTGCGTCATTTAGAAACTCTAGAGATGCCTGCCAATAATCTCTCGGTTGTCTTTGAGCGAGTTTAAGGCTGTTTTAACGTTTCTATTGTGACCAGGGAGCAAGATGCTCCCACTCCTCCCTCAATCCAAGAAACCGGGTTTTTCAGGTCGCTTTTGCCTCGGAACCGATATCGGTGAAAAAACCCGGTTTCTAAAGCTTTAAACCAATTTCAAATTGGGATAAGCGGCTAAGATATCATCGCTAGTCAGGGTATCGCCACTGGCTTGGGGAGTCCAGAGGACTTCAATAGCCAAGAGGTTATCTTCTCCTAACGATCCGATTTGACTCAGGGCACGGCGTAAGTCTTGGGAACCGTTAATGGTGGGTAATTCTAGTTTACCGAATGTGGCTGCAACTAAGGTCACGACAATATATTCCCCAGATGCTTGTTCTAACTCATCGGTTGCTTCTCCCGGTAATGCGCCCTTACTTTCCGCTTGCTTGAGTTGGTTATTGTAATTGGAGAGGGTTTCTTCGGTGAACTTACTGCGTTCGGCGATCGCCAATTGGTTAAACTTCGCTTCCGCCGTATCTAACCGTCCTGGAGAACTTTCGGCACTGCCATACACCCAGTATTCTGGATGACGCAACAGGGAAAGGGTCGCTTCTTGCAGAATTTGGGCACGTCCAGAACCGGTACTGGGGTCGCTCGTTTCGGCAATCCGGTCTAGGTCTGTTTGCAAGCTGCGAGCATCGGCTAAGAGTCCCACTTGCACTTGGGCAACGGAAGCCGTGGGATTAGAGCTACCGGTGAGCATGTCTCCATCCCCATCATTGAGACGGCGCACCGTTTGCATGAGGAAATTGGCGATCGCCACAAAAATCAGGATCGTAAACAGCCCGCCAAATCCCCCTCCAAAGCCGAAGAAGGGCAGTAAAAAGGGAAAACCGAATCCCCCCCCAAACCCGTATCCACCGCCCGTATAGGTGCGGCTAGGGGCGCTATAGCTGCGGCTGGGAGCGCGGAAAGAGCCGCCCCCAATGCGTCCGCCGCTTCTGGCTGCTAGGGCACTGCTGGCACTACCCAACGTGAGGCCAACCATTAAAACGATGAGTACCAGGGATTTCCACGCGGTTTTTCCATTGAGCCAAGATTGATTTTTCATGGGTTATGCTCTTGAACATCGTGATTACTACAATTAGAGGGGAACTCAGATCATGTTCTCCTCCCTTTAAAGTATCTTTAGATTCAAATCTTGGGATTGTCGGTTATCCCCCTTTGCACAGGTTGGGTCATCAATCCCAGGGATGATGTAAAGAATTGTTGCGTCTTGCATAAAAACAGGTGGAAAAAAACGAGAACCCTATAGAGGGGTTCATATATTCCACTCTGCACATACTCTGCTGTTACTGACGATTCTAGTGAATCTATGCAGGACAGATACTCAGTTTGCAATCTTTTTAGATTGAGAAACAATCACCATGGAAGACTATAAAACCCAATCATTTTCATTATCCTCTACACTCTTAGCACTGACCGCTACCGTTGGACTGAGTGCGATCGCTACCCCCGTGCAAGCGGGTACAATCCGTCACGACCGCTCCGACTCCCAATATCGGAGTCTCGCCAACCTATTTCCCAGTGTCGGATATCTCAGTGCCCGCAACTCAAGCAGTAGCTGGGCATGTTCCGGAACGCTCATTGGCTCCCGATATGTCATGACCGCCGCCCACTGTGTCGAAAATGGCTCATACATGAATCAAGGCACATTCTGGGTAGGCAATAATCGTTATTCTGTCACCGGATTAACCGCCCATCGAGATTGGTTTTCAACCGGTCGCAACCTAAGATTAGGCAATGACATCGCCCTTCTCGCCCTATCTAAATCCGTCAGGGGAGTCAATCCTGCCTCACTCTACACCAGCTTTAATGAAGACATCAGCCTAGGCACTTACGTTGGCTATGGCAAAACCGGTACAGGTCTCACCGGAGCGATTCATCGCGGTGGAACCAAGCGAGCTGGACAGAACATCATTGGCACAGGTAATCGACTAGGATACAGTACCAATGTTTTGGTCTCTGACTTTGACGACCCTCGTACCAGCAGATGGTGGGACTCCTTAAGCCAACCTCTGAATTTAGAGTATCAACTTGCCTCCGGTGATAGCGGTGGAGGCCTGTTTATTAACGGCCGAGTCGCAGGGGTTCATTCCTTTATCAGTTCCCGTGATGGGAACACCAATGCCAGCTACAGAGACACCTCTGCCTCCACCCGTGTTTCCACCAAGAAAAACTGGATTTGGGGAGGATTAAATGCACTCGGCAAGTTTTTTGGAGGGTCTAGGTCTACAATTGCTCAGTCTAATCCCAGTGTACCCGCCCCTGCTGCGGCTCCCCCTGGTGGCTCCTTGATTCCCTCTCTAATGGAGCTTAACCCAGAATATGACTACTTTGACCCGAACCATAGCATCAGTGTTCTTGAGGATACGGGTTTTTATGCCGATCGCGCCAATGTCCCAGAACCAAGCAGTCTTTTCGGGTTAGGTTTAGTCGGTGCATTCTTAGTCAAGCTCCGGTTCCGTTCAGCACGTAAAAAATAACCATCTGGCTCCATTAAGAAGTCAGCCCTAGGGCTACAGAAAATCGATGAGAGTGGAAGATTGCCTTCCACCTCCTGTTCCTGCTGGCTTCAGATTGTCAACAACCAAACGTTCAACCTACGAGATACTGATGAAACTTCAATCTCTTCCGTTCATTGCCGCCACCTCAATGATGGCATCCCTATGCAATTTAATCGTCTCCCTTCCCGCTCAAGCCAATTTTACCTTTAGCCGCATTGCCACCACCGAAGCCAATCCTTTTGGCAGTTCTTATGACAACCTTGGCATGGGATTAGGAACTCAAGGGGGAATGTCGAGTTATAAGCCCAGTTCTCTGTTCTCAGAAATTGTCAACACGCCTCAACGCCGGGGTGTTGCCGTCAATACCACTACCAGCACCGTTGCTTACTATGCAGAAGAAAAGGGCATTCAGGGCATCTATACCAGGACTGGCAATAATCCACCTCAATTAATTATCGATACCTCAGCCACATCTGGCTTCAAGAGTATCGGTCAAGGGATGGCGATCAATAACAAGGGAACCGTTGCGTTTTTTGCCACAAAGAAAAATGGAGAAACGGGCATTTTTACCCATGATGGCGTAGTCGGAAACCCGCCCAAACAGATTGCCAAAATTGGCGATCCGTATACCAGCATTTACCCTGGTGTTTCCATCAATGATGATGGCACAGTTGCCTTTCTTGCTGCCATTCCTCCCAGTAATAGTCCGATTTCCTCAATCTCTAGCTTTTCGCGATCGGAAGTTTTTACCAGTGACGGAACAACAACTCACAAAATCACCGATTGTACGGGTTTGGGTGCAGGCAGTCAGGCTTGTCCTTTAATTCCCACATCACCCACCATTAACAATGACGGTGATGTAGGTTTTGCCAGCAAAAACGGCATCTTTACCAGCAGTCCTGGCTCGCCCATCTCCGTGATTATGGCGGATCAGGGAGGTCAAAATTTTTGGTTAAACTACTACCGAGAACCCAATATCAACGACAACGATTTGGTTTCTGCTTACGCTCACAATGCTGGGCCAGGCCAGTTGATTTTTTCCTCCAATGGTGTTCAGGGTCAAATGGTAGTCGGGAATAATTTTACGACTCGTAATGACCCGTCCACCTTTTTGCATGTTGGCACAAGCGCCATCAATAATAGAGATATTGTGGCATTCATGGCCAATCAAATTGGTGTAGGTAAGGGGATTTTTATTGGTGCTGACGCTCAAAAAGATAAAGTCATTGGTGTTGGCTCTACCCTGAATGGTGCGAAAGTCCTTGACTTGGCCATGGATCGGGAGAGTTTCAATGATAATAATGAGATCAGTTTCTGGGCGAGATTAGATAATGGCACTCAAGGAATTTATCGGGCTAACAAGT
Source organism: Roseofilum halophilum BLCC-M91 (assembly GCF_030068445.1). Lineage (GTDB taxonomy): Bacteria > Cyanobacteriota > Cyanobacteriia > Cyanobacteriales > Desertifilaceae > Roseofilum > Roseofilum halophilum. The sequence goes on from NZ_JAQPOK010000034.1 coordinate 11,044, forward strand.
TTGGTGATTCTCAATTTAATCCCTTTATGCCCAATTGTGTGCAAAATGGTGCAACCTTTAGTTTTTGCAATGCGAAACCGAGACTATGGTACGATCCGCCCTCTGCTTATGGCTTTGACTATCAGATGACCTCAGATTCTCTGTTTACCGAAATTATGAATCTTCCCGTTGGGTTTACCGATCCATTTAAGGTCATGGTTGACAATATTTTTCTGGGTGAATTTACAGCCGGGGATAGCGTCAATTTCAGCGATTATGCTGGGTTATTGGGCGATCTGTTGATTGAAGGATCTGGGGTAAAAGCCTTTAGTGTTTTAGGCTTGAATGTCGATCCAAGTAATCCTGATGTTTTCCCCATCAAACTCGATGCGAATACGGAGACAATCAGCTTCGATATGTATGCCAGAATCCAGAAAGACTCTTCTGATATTCCAGAACCATCAGCACTGTTCGGCTTGATTCTGGTTGGCACAGGGTTCTTGTTGAATAAGGGAGTTCAACAGCGCCGGTAGACCTATCAACTCAGAAACCGGGTTTTCAGATGACTGCGGATTCATGTCCGCGAAGCGGAAATACCATAATTAAAAATGTAGCGGGCAAAATGCCCGCTATAGCGCTGCGCTCTATAGTGTTTACAAATACTGGAAAATGGCATCTTGCCCGCTTGTTCGATATCAAAGCTATAGCAAGGCGCGATCCCATTCTGCGACCTGACTACCAATTACCCATTACCTCTTACCTAATTACCGCGCGTTTCATGTCTGCGAAGCAGAAAGCGCTATACTTTAACCCATTTCGAGGTCTCCACACCATCAATCCCAGGGATGATGTAAAGAATTGTTGCGTCTTGCATAAAAACAGGTGGAAAAAAACGAGAACCCTATAGAGGGGTAAATTTAATCCACTCTGCACATACTCTGTCATTTTTCACGATTCCGGTGAATCCCTACCATCATGAGCATCTTCAAAAACCTCCGTCGTCAAAACGCTCCTAAAACCGCTAAACCCCAGTCCGAGCCAGGTCAAACCTTCATCCTCGAACCCATCCTTACCCCTTCCGGATTTGTAGACGTTGATGGAGGAGATGAAACCCCGGTTACAGATGTAGAAGTTAACATGGGGGGAGACACTACAGAAACTGAGAGCGTTGAAACCCAAGAGGTAGAGGCAACTCCAGACACTGACTCGGAAGAGGTTAGTAATGCAGACGAGACCGATGATACAGAAGAGAGCAACCTTCCTGAAGCCACCGACTCAGAAACCGAGCTAGAAATAGAAGAAGAACTGCCCTTTTTTGACTCGCTCCCGGAACCCAAAGGCACTGAAGAGGGTGGAGAGAGTCCCGGTGTAGAAAGCAACGAAACGATTGAACCCGATGGCGAACTGATTTCTGCTCTGTCGGCGAACTCTAGCGAACCCGAAGAAGCGGAAACCCCAGACACAGAGGAGACTGCGGTTGCCGAAGAGAGTGAAGAAGAGACAGAAGCAGACAGGGATGAGACGACCCCAGTTTTAGACATCTCCCAACCTAATTTTACGTTTGATTCCGGT
>NZ_JAQPOK010000035.1 GCF_030068445.1 Roseofilum halophilum BLCC-M91
AAACAGAGGGATTTTCCCCCTCCCGTGGGCACGATCGCCAGTAGATCCTGGTTCTGTAGTGTGGTTTCAATAATTTCCTTTTGGCCCGGACGAAATCGATCGTAACCAAAATAATGCTTGAGGGTTTCCTCACTTGGTGGAGACTGGAGCCATAATCTTCGGGAGGAGGCGATCGATCTGATTCTACCGTAATCACGACTGAGGGGGGAGGGCGATCGCCTTTTCTCCCATCCCAGCATCCCGACTGCCTTCACTCCCTCATAGACTATAACTTTTTGCTTAAGCGGGAATAAACTCAGTCACTAGGGTAAGCTGAACTAACCCCAGTTTCCAGGGTTGACCGGATGCAGAAATTTTTACGCCAGTTCCTGAAAAGAGTAAACCTAGGGCTGGTCTTACGGTTTCGATCTCTGTTTGAATCTGTTCTAAAAACTGATCGGTTTGTAGGGTCAACTTGGATTCATTTTCCCTCAAGGACAATTCAATGATGGCATCGTTCATTAAACAAAAATGGCTAGGAGTGTAGGATTGTCCTGTGGCTAAGTCAATTTGTAGATCTTCGTCAATGGATTTGACATTCAGCAGGGCTACTAAGCGCAAGGTTCCTGCATCCCATCCCCATTCCGGTTGTAGCACGCAGGCCGGGACTTGGCCGAGGAATTGCATTAAGTCATAGGATAAGCTGGTGAGTTCCCAAAGCAGATGGGATATCCATTGGCTTAAGGAGACTTGGGGAGCGAGTTCGAGGCTATCTTGAAGCAGGTGCAAGCGAAAGGGGGAAGGAATTGTTTTGGGACTCGATTGTTCTTGCCAGAGGTTGAGATGGGCTAAGACTTGCTGGGTAATGGCGATCGCCGTTAAGGGACTCTCGGTCTCTAGGGGGTCTAACTTTCCCAGTCGATCGAATGCGGGAAACAGAGCCGTAGAGAGCAATGTTTGACGATAAGCAGCAATCAATTGGGGGTCAGTCCAGCGAATCTGAATCAGTCCCTCGCTCTGATGGCGATCTGGCTCTATCACTTCTGCCATCCACTCTAAACCGAGCCTCACTTGCACCGTACCGGAGACCCAATCTTTGCCTGGTTCTAGAATATCGACCAACTCCGGTTCCGTCCAAGGTTGCAGATGGGGGGTCTGGGCGTGCAGATCCTTGTGGCATTGTTGGAGCAGATCGGCACAGGAAATGGGTTCAGCGACTGATGGTGTGAGGATTTGGAACTGAGTTTGTGGATCGGGAGGGAGGGGAGGAGGGGAAAGGGTGGCTAAATCGATCGCCCATTGAATGGAATCAGCTTGCACTTCAAGAATGGGAACCACGCGCAAGAGTCCCTTGGTTTGGCCGGTTTGGGCCAACACCCCCCCACTGAGTTGCATCAGAGCGTAGGAACTGGTGGCAATGCTCCAGAGCAGTTGCACGCTGAGATCTTCAATCAGCCAGTTTGAGTCTTGGGGAGATCTGCGTATCTGGGGGGGATCGATCTCATGGAGATGTTCTAAGATTTCATAAACTTCTTCTGTGACGTAGGGAAGCAAGTTTTCTTCTGTAAAGGGTAAATTTTCTGGCCAACCCCCTTGAGGCGATCGCAGTTGCTCGATCAGGATCATCAACTGCTCCATGGCCATTTGCAGAGCTTCTGGACAAGATGGCCTTTCCATGGGGCCATGGGCTGTCCAGGGCCGAGTTAACCGAATTAACGTTTCACTAACTGTTGCGCTATCAAATGCTTCTATGGGAGTGTAGTCAGATTCGTCCCTTTCGGTCATCTGGGTCATCCTAATTCAAGTTAGACGTAATCTCAGGGAGTAAAAACCCATTGACGATCGGTTTGAGGATTGGGTGAGGCGATCGCGTTTTCTGGCTCGCTGCGATCAGCGATCGGGTGAGATTGTAAATGATTGAGAGTCTCCACGAAATCCCGAATCCCTTGAAATTTTCCATAGACTGATGCAAACCGAATATAGGCTACCTCGCTCAGGGGGCGCAAATGGCGTAACACCTGCTCGCCAATTTCGCGACTGCTGACTTCCCGTTGAGCGCGTTGTTGCAAATCTGTTTCAATCCGGTCAACGAGTCGCTCCAATGTCGCCACATCAATTCCGGTTTTTTCACACGATCGCACCACTCCCCTGAGCAGTTTTGAGCGATCGAACCCTTCCCGTTGTCCATCCCGCTTCAAGACCGTAATCGCAACCAATTCAATCCGTTCATAGGTAGTAAAGCGGCGTTTACACTGTAGGCATTCTCGCCGCCGTCTCACGCTTTGCCCGGCTTCGGCAGAGCGTGATTCCAAAACCCTACTATCGGTATGCTGGCAAAATGGACATCGCATAATGATTAAATCCTTGAGCCTCTTTGCGGGATGGACTGTTCCTAGATTGAGACAAAATCCCTCATGGGAGAGTCTTATTTACCAATTTTCGGGGGATCGCGGAAGGCGATCGCAAAGAAAATTGTGCCCAAAGCTAAGGCTAGAACCAATATATAAACGGTGCTTTCCATAGTTTAACGTCCCCATGGGGTAATGGATGAATTGCCCTTATTTTATCTTACTTTGAAACCAAGAAAAAGTAGGAGTAGATTGACCTACTCCTACTTTTTCCGTTATCGGTTTTGGAGCTGACACCCAATCAAGGGGTTAGCCAGTCTACTAAACCGGTTCTTTTCGGGTAGTGGTGTCACCCAGTTTAGCGAACACACCGAATTCAACTTGCTCTTCAATATCGGAATCAATTCCGGCAAATACATCTCGGTATAGAGTCCGAGAACCATGCCAGATATGACCAAAGAAGAATAACAGAGCAAATACGGCGTGACCGTAGGTAAACCAACCTCTGGTGCTGGTGCGGAATACACCATCAGACCCCAAAGTTTCGCGATCGAACTCAAACGGTTCACCCAATTGGGCTTTCCGAGCGATTTGCTTCACTTTAGCGGGGTCAGTAATGGTTTGGCCATCGAGTTCGCCACCATAAATCGTTGCTGTTACCCCAGTTTGCTCAAAGCTATACCGAGATTCAGCCCGACGGAAGGGAATATCAGCGCGAACTACGCCCTCTTCATCCGTGAGGACAACCGGGAAGGTTTCAAAGAAGTTGGGCATCCGGCGCACGGTTAAGACGCGACCTTCGCTATCTTTGAACACGGGGTGGCCGATCCAGTTTTGGGCAAGACCATCACCATCGTTCATGGGCCCAACCCGGAATAAACCGCCTTTGGCTGGGGAGTTTCCTACATAGTCATAGAAGGCCAATTTTTCGGGAATTTTATTCCAGGCTTCTGATGGACTATCGCCATTGGCTAAGTTCGTTTGAACTCGGCGTTCTATTTCTTGCCGGAAATAGCCCTGATCCCACTGATAGCGGGTGGGGCCATAGAGTTCAATGGGGGTGGCGGCGCTACCATACCACATGGTTCCTGCTACGACGAAGGCAGCAAAGAACACAGCAGCAATACTGCTAGAGAGTACGGTTTCAATGTTACCCATCCGCAGGGCGCGATAGAGGCGCTCTGGGGGACGAACGGTGAGATGGAATAATCCAGCAATGATTCCAACCACACCAGCAGCGATGTGGTGAGCGGCAATTCCCCCCGGATTGAAGGGATCGAATCCGGCTGGCCCCCATTCAGGGGCGACCGCCTGGACACTTCCGGTGATGCCATAGGGATCGGAGACCCAAATCCCTGGCCCAAACAGGCCAGTGACATGGAAGGCTCCGAAGCCAAAACACAGCAGTCCAGACAGGAATAGGTGAATGCCAAACATTTTGGGCAGGTCTAGGGCAGGTTCACCGGTACGAGCGTCGGTGAAGAGTTCCAAATCCCAGTAGACCCAGTGCCAGCAAGCGGCTAGGAATAATAAGCCGGATAGAATGATGTGGGCTGCGGCTACGCCTTCAAAAGACCAGAAGCCAACATTGGATACGGATTCACCCGTAACACTCCATCCTCCCCAGGAATCCGTGACTCCTAGACGGGCCATGAAGGGCATGACAAACATGCCTTGCCGCCACATAGGATTAAGGATAGGATCGCTAGGATCGTAAATAGCTAACTCATACAAGGTCATTGAGCCAGCCCACCCTGCAACCAGGGCAGTGTGCATCAGGTGTACAGCGATTAGACGGCCTGGATCATTCAGGACGACTGTATGTACTCGGTACCAGGGTAGTCCCATTGACTACGCTCCTCCTTTTAGGACTTATAAATCGACGATCAACTCAAGTGGTTTTTCGTTTTTTCGGTAGAACCTTGAAGCTCAACGCTGAGTCTACCGTAATATTAAATCAGCTTCTCAATTCAGAGCCGTCAAGACTTCTCTTCATGAGCGCTGGTTTTTTCATGAGAACGAATATAACGAATTGTAACCAGTGATGGAACCGATTGCAAGCTGAAATCGATTACGCTAGTTTCTTGTTGATTTTGACCATAACTATACCCAAAAGCGCAACATTTCTTTATAATTCTTAATGAGAAGAAACAAGAGGTGATAATGGCTAATATCCAATTTGTCAATGAGAATCAGGAGGCGATCGCCGCCGATGGAGCCAACTTGCGCTTACAAGCTCTGGAGAAAGGGATCGATATCTATAAGCTGATCGGTAAAATGACCAACTGTGGGGGAGTGGGTCAATGTGGGACTTGCATCGTCGAGATTGTCGAGGGAATGGAAAACCTTTCTCCTAAGACTGACTTTGAACAACGAAAGCTCAAGAAAAAGCCTGAAACTTACCGTTTAGCTTGTCAAACCTTGGTCAATGGCCCCATCAGCGTGAAAACCAAGCCGTAAACTATTTCAACGGGGGATAAATTTCGGTTATTCTAGGTAGGGATGTAACCCTTAGATAACAAGAGGCCTATAGCTCATGCAAGTAAATGATTTAGGATTTGTGGCCAGCATCCTATTTGTCCTGGTTCCTGCTGTCTTTTTGTTGATCCTCTATATTCAAACCGCTAGTCGTGAGAATAAAGGCACTTGATTGTGCTGATGTTTCACGGTTAGATCGATCCAAAATGCTGAGATTAGAAGGGTCTCAGCATTTTTTTTGCCTCTCAACAGTCCCTAGTTACTGGCACTTCTGACCAGTAAGACCGGGCAGTTGGCCTGAACGCGCACATAGTCAGAGAGGGAAGATCCCAATAGGCGATCGAGATCGGGCAATCCTTTGGCCATTGAGGGCCGACGGTCTGGAGAACCCAACACTACTAAATCGGCATTTTTTTCTTCGGCAAGCTGGCAAATTTTTTCACCGGCATTCCCCACAGCATGGAGTAGTTCCGTATTGATTCCAAAGGCTTTCGCTTTCTGGGCAGCTTCGACTAAAATCGGGTCTTGATCGGGACTGGGGATTTTTGATTCTGGATTCACATGCAGCAGCGTTAGAGAACCACCGGAGACTTCTTGTAGAAGTTGTAGAGCAACCCGGAGACTCTCCTGAGCGGCTTCTGAACCATCGAGAGCGGCTAACACTCGATTGATGCGTTGGACATACACATCATCTTTGACCAAGAGCATGGGACGGGTGGTGGTCTGGAAAACATATTGACTCACCGATTGTTGCAGGATCGATTGCAGACGACCCAGGGCCCGGGAACCCATGATAATCAGGTCAGAGTTTTCTTCTTCTGCCACATCCAGAACCGTTTGCTTGGGGTCTCCTTGTTTGAGTCGGGGATTAATCCGGTTTTCATCGAGTTTGAGGGAGGCAACTGCTTCAGCTAGGATTTTTCCCCCTTCTTCCAACCGACTCGCCATGGCGCTTTCGCTAGATTTCTTGGGAACAATATGGAGAACGGTTACCTGAGCTTCCCGTTGAATGGAGGGAATCTCCAGGAGCATGTTCATCATTTGTTCGCATAGGCCTCGGCCGGCAACGGCAACTAAAATTTTCTTGAACATAGGGGTAATTCCACCTGTATTGAGGAAATTTTTCTTATGATTTAAGGATAATCTGAAGTTTGAACGTAGAATCTTAAGAAAAGTGTCAGATAAACCGATCCCGACTTCTGGAATTGTACAGGTTTCTCCGGCAACGGCTGATCCTGGCGATCGCCCCTGGTTTGACTATCCCCTTTGTGTCTATCCCCACCACACCGACTATGCTGGCGTGGTTTGGCATGGAACTTATATCCAATGGATGGAGGAGGCGCGGGTGGAGTATTTCCGCTCCATTGGTCTCAATTTTGCTGAATTGGTGGCTATCGGATGTGATTTACCGGTGGTGGATTTGTCGGTGCGCTATCATCAACCGCTTCAGTTAGGCATGAGGGCGATCTTGAAAACTCGTTTGTCGGAAATTACGGGAGTTCGCCAGATTATTCAATGTCAAATTTGTTCGTTAGATGGTCAGGAACGTTATCTAACGGCTCAGGTGACGTTAGTGGCGATCGATCGCCAACAGGGTAAGGTGCTGAGAAAGTTGCCGCCGATGCTTACGGATGCTCTGATGAAGTTGTCTTAGGGTCTGGTGGAGGATTGGGGGATGGGGTGGGTTCAGATGGGCGATCGCCATAATAAACCGTCATATCAAGTCCATTGGATCAGTTATAGTATGTCATTGCGTTTCGGCTGTCGCCGACATGAAAGCGAAGCTTGCGTGAAACGCGAACAGAACTCAGTGGAGTGAAGCAATCTCATAGTCTCGCTAGTCGTGGCACTATCTTGAAAGGATTACTCATTTCCTTCTTCCCGATCATTGAAAAATTCCTCTAAAGATTCAATCTGTTTTTGAGATCCGTGTCTGACTCTATGGATTTGAACCGTTCCCCGATCTTCATTTTCGGTCACACTAAACAAAATACGATACTTTTTTTGATACCAAAGTTGACGTATTTCTATATCTAAATATTCGCTTTCTGGAGCCAGGGGACAACGATTAGGGAAGTTCTCAAGTGTCAGCATGATTTCATAACATCCCCGAACCCAGCGATAAGATTGATTGGGGACATTTTGCTGGAGCCAAAGAAAGATATTTTCTATATCTTGGTTTGCCGTAGGAGATATTTCAACTTGGTAGGTCATGTTTTTGCTGAAACTGTTCCCATGCTTGATCGATCGAAATTCCTTTTCCTTGCTCAAATTCTTCTAAGCTTTTCCGAATTCCAACAACCGTTTCTAATAATTCTAGTCTGTCGAGCAGATTTTGATAGCTTTCAACATCTTGCAGTACAGCCGCAGCTTTACCATCAAGGGTAATCACAATCGGTGTTTTATCGGTTTTTAACTCATCAAGAAGGGCTGGAACGGCTTCTTGAACCTGATTTAGGGAACGGGTACGAGAAAGATTAAACATGACGATCGCTCTAAGTTGGGTATGGTTAACACTGTAGCAAAAGACCAAACATTAGCCTGATGGTGTGGGTTCAGATGGGCGATCGCCACTCTCCTCGATCTTGCATAACCCACCCCTACAGTAAATTATCGTAGGGTGGGCAGGAGAGTATTGTAAAATTTGAAGGATATTGCTGCTTATCCTACCCACCTTACCCACTTAATCAGGTGATGTAGGGGCGAACGGCCGTTCGCCCCTACAGGATTGATCATTATAATAGATAAGCTTAAAGCGCGAAGATCGCCAATTATCCTAACCATGCAACCAACTGACTCATCTAAATTTACCAATAAAGCTTGGGAAGCCATTGTCAACTCTCAGGATATCGCTCGTCGAGGGAAACATCAGCAGTTGGAAGTCGAGCATGTGGCGATCGCCCTTTTGGAGCAAGGAGGACTGGCTAAAACCATCTTAGAAAAGGCGGGAATTGACCCGGCACGGTTATTACAGCAACTCAACCAGTTTGATGCGCGGCAGAAAACGACCTACAATGTGGAGCAACTCTATCTCGGTCGCAGTTTAGATAAACTCCTGGATGAAGCCGAAGTTGCTCGCCAAGCTTGGAACGATGAATACATTGCCGTCGAACATATTTTACTCGCCTTAGCCGAAGATCAACGGATTGGTCGGGAATTGGTGCGTCGCTTTAACCGCACCCGCACCCAACTCGAACAAACGATCAAAGATATTCGCGGCAGTCAGACGGTCTCGGATCAAGCCCCAGAAAGCCGCTACGACGCTTTGGAGAAGTATGGGCGAGATTTGACGGAATTGGCGCGATCGGGCAATCTAGACCCCGTTATCGGGCGGGATGAGGAGATTCGGCGGGTGATACAAGTCCTCTCGCGCCGACGGAAAAATAATCCGGTGCTTATTGGGGAACCGGGGGTGGGAAAAACGGCGATCGCCGAAGCTCTAGCCCAGCGTATCGTCAATAATGAAGTGCCAGAGTCCCTGAAAAATCGGCAACTGATCACCCTGGATATGGGCAGTTTAATTGCTGGAGCCAAATATCGGGGCGAATTTGAAGCCAGACTGCGGGCGGTTTTGCGGGAAGTTACCCACTCCGAAGGGCAAATTGTCCTGTTTATCGACGAGCTGCATACCGTAGTGGGAACTGGTTCCGGACAGTCGAGCGCTATGGATGCCTCCAATTTACTCAAACCCATGTTAGCGCGGGGCGAATTGCGCTGTATTGGGGCCAGCACTTTGGATGAATACCGCAATTATATTGAAAAGGATGCAGCCCTAGAGCGTCGCTTCCAACAGGTGTATGTGGATCAACCGGGGGTTGAAGATACGATTTCTATTTTGCGGGGGTTAAAAGACCGCTATGAAGTTCACCATAGCGTTAAATTCACGGACTCAGCCCTAGTTGCAGCAGCGAAGTTATCCAACCGCTATATTACGGATCGGTTTTTGCCGGATAAGGCGATCGATCTCATTGATGAAGCGGCGGCTAAATTAAGAATGAATATTACCTCGAAACCGGTGGAACTCGAAACCATCGATCGCCGGATCATGCAGCTAGAGATGGAAAAAATCTCCCTAGACGGGGAACAGTTGAAAGAACCCCAGGAAAAAGTCAGGCGCATCGATCAAGAGATTACGGAACTCAAGGAAAAGCAGCAGAAATTCAACGATCAATGGCAAACCGAAAAGCAACTGATCGATGATATTAAGATCCTCAAAGAATTAGAGGAACAGTTGCGGGTGCAAATTGAACAAGCAGAACGAGCCTATGATTTAAATCGGGCTGCCCAGCTTAAATATGGCAAATTAGAGAAAACAGAACGGGAGCGGGAAACCAAAGAAGGGCAACTACAAGCCTTGCAAGAAACCGGATCGACTCTATTGCGCGAACAAGTGACGGAAGCGGATATTGCCGAAATTGTGGCCAAGTGGACGGGGATTCCAGTCAATAGTTTATTAGAGTCAGAACGGCAAAAACTGCTGCACCTAGAAGATTATTTACATGAGCGCGTCGTCGGTCAAAATGAGTCGGTACAGGCGGTTGCTGAAGCCATACGCCGCGCCAGAGCAGGAATGAAAGATCCCGGTCGTCCCATCGGTTCGTTCCTGTTCATGGGGCCGACAGGGGTGGGAAAAACGGAATTAGCGCGATCGCTGGCTGCCAGTTTGTTCGACTCGGAAGAAGCCATGGTCAGAATTGATATGTCCGAGTATATGGAGAAACATGCCGTTTCCCGCTTAGTGGGTGCGCCTCCGGGATATGTGGGATACGAGGAAGGGGGACAGTTGAGCGAACAAGTCCGTCGTCGTCCCTATTCCGTGGTGCTGTTAGATGAGGTAGAAAAGGCGCACCCGGATGTATTTAATATTTTGCTGCAAGTCCTCGATGATGGTCGAATTACGGACTCCCAAGGACGGACGATTGATTTCCGCAATACGGTGATTGTGATGACCAGTAATATTGGATCGGAGCATATTTTGGATGTTTCTGGGGATGATACCCAATATGAGGAGATGCGCAAACGAGTACAAAAGGCTCTGCGCAAACAGTTTCGTCCAGAATTTATCAACCGTGTCGATGATATTATCCTCTTCCATGCCTTGGGTAAAGGGGAATTGGCTAGTATTGTCCATATTCAACTCAAACGCACCCAGCAGTTATTAGCGGAGCAAAAGATTACCCTGGAAATTACCCCGGCGGCGGTTGACCATTTGGTAGAGGCGGGCTACGATCCGGTCTATGGGGCCCGTCCATTGAAGCGGGCAATTCAAAAACAGGTGGAGAATGCGATCGCCACCCAAATCTTAGACAATACGTTTATAGAAGGCGATACCATTAAAATTGACCGCCAAGACGGGGCGCTCACCTTCAGTAAACTCAAGGATGTCATCCTATCCCCAGAACCCGAACCGGTTGCCTCTGTCTCCGAGTAAGGATCAGAAAAATGTCTGTACAATTTACAGTAGCGATTCCCACCTATAACGGCGCAAACCGATTCCCAGAAGTGTTGGATAAATTGCGCCAACAAACCGGCGTTGAGTCCCTGAGTTGGGAAATTATCCTAGTCGATAATAACAGTACAGATAACACCGCCCAAGTGTTCCAAGAATACCAACAAACTTGGGATTTAGACATCCCCTTGCGATATGTCTTCGAGCAACAACAAGGACTTGCCTTTGCTCGACAATGTGCTTTTCAAACAGCTCAAGGAGAATGGGTGGGATTTCTCGATGACGATAACTTACCCTATCCCAATTGGGTGACTTCAGCTTACCAGTTTTCCCAAAAATATCCGGAATCAGGAGCATTTGGGGGGAAAATTCACGGATTATTTGCATCACCTCCTCCAGAGAATATTCAACCCCTCTTGCCCTATTTAGCTTTGGTAGAACGAGGCTCGAAGCCATTTCTGTACTCCCCTCAGAACAACTTGCTGCCCCCTGGTGCAGGGATCGTGATTCGCAAACAAGCTTGGTTAGAAAGTGTCCCGGAAAAACTCACCCTAAGTGGTAGGATTGGGGGAAATTTTCTCAGCTCTGAAGACTTAGAATTATTATCCTACATTCAAGCGAAAGGATGGGAAATTTGGTACAATCCAGAAATGGAACTCGATCATAAAATTCCCCCATGGCGCTTAGAGCGAGATTATCTGATTCCCATGATTCGGGGAATTGGTCTGAGTCGTTATGTGACTCGCACATTGAAAGCTAAATCTTGGCAAAAACCCTTGATTTATCCCCTTTATATGCTTAATGATCTAAGAAAGCTGTTAATCTTGCTTTTACAGTATCGAAATCAAGTGAAGTCTGATGTGGTGGCTGCCTGCAAGTTAGAAATCTTAATCAGTAGTCTGAGAAGTCCATTTTATTTATGGTCACAGGGATATTTTAACACAAAATTAAAGAGTTCTGAGCTTTGAGGGATGAGGCGTTTATGGGCTTAGACTTCACAGTTGCAATTATCACTTACAATGGAGCAACAAGGATTGCTGAAGTTTTAGACGCTCTATTGGCTCAAGAAGTTGAGGCTATTTCTTGGGAAGTATTAGTAGTCGATAATAATAGTGATGATAACACTCGTGAAGTCGTTTTGGAATATGCAGAAAACTGGAGAAAAGATAGTCAACTTCGTTATGCATTTGAAGGTCGGCAAGGGGCAGCTTATGCTCGTTATTGTGCTGTAGCAGAAGCAAAAAGCAAGAGTTTAATTGGCTTTCTGGATGATGATAATTTGCCGGGAAAAAGTTGGGTTTTTGCATGTGTTGACTTTGGTGTCAAAAATCTTCATGTTGGTGCTTATGGTGGAATTATTCACGCTAAACTAGATATTGATCCACCGAACTATTTTAAGCAGATGAAAGCTTACTTAACGGTGTGCGATCGCGGCCATAAACCATTCCAGTATAAACGCAATGATAAAATTCGTAGAATCCCCCCTGCACCCGGTGTGGTTATTCGTAAAGAAGCTTGGCAGGATGCGATGCCTTCTCCAGAAAAATTGTTAATTGCAGGCAGAGATCCCAAAACCATGGCGGCAGGTGAAGACGCAGAAATGATGTTTTATCTTCAAAATAGTTCCTGGGAGGTGTGGCATAATCCCAACATGGAAATTTGGCATCATATTTATTCCCATCGTCTAGAAGAGGATTATCTTCTGAAGTTAGCTAGAGGATATGGTTTATCCAATCATTTAACTCGTTTAGCTCGATATTATCCCTGGCAACGGCCTTTCATAAATTTGATGATTCCCTTGTATGTGATTCGTGATAGCCTAAAATCTGTCTTGTTTTATTATCAAAATCGAGTAGATATTAATGAGGATTTAGCTAAGAAATGTGCGCTTGAATCTAAAATTGGTCAAGCCTGGAGTCCATTGCTAGGAGTGTATAAAGTAGTGTCTCGATGGAATGGCAAGGGATAAGCGAACCATGAGCCGAAAACAAGCACAAATTGGGATTACTGGGGGAATTGCGACGGGGAAAAGTACGGTAACGGGATATCTGGAAGAGCGGTATGGTTTGCCGGTGTTTGATGCGGATAGTTATGCGCGGGAAGCGGTAAAACCGGAATCGCCCCTTTTTGAGCGCATTGTGCAACGATATGGGGAGTCTATTCAGTTACCGGAAGGGGGGTTAAATCGCCAGGAGTTGGGGGAGATTGTGTTTAAGAACCCGGTGGAGCGACAATGGTTGGAGGAACAAATTCATCCCTATGTGCGCGATCGCCTACAAACCATCCTTAACCAATCCTCTCCCCAAGATACCCTAGTCTTCTCTATTCCCCTGCTCTTTGAAGCTCAGATGAGCGATCTGGTGGCAGAGATCTGGGTTGTGTACTGTTCTGAAGAGCAGCAAATTGAACGACTGATGGGCCGCAATCATTTAACCTTTGAACAAGCGCAGATCAGAATTAACTCTCAAATGCCCTTAGCTGAGAAATGTCGGTTAGGCGATCGCCTGTTAAACAATACTTCGACTCCATCCCAGTTATTTGTGCAAATCGATCGCATCCTCAAGTCCTGATAGCTATCAGGACTCTTTGACATCCTCCCACCGCTAATTGCTGTCGCAATATAGCGGGGGATTCCCAGCCTCGCGGCTAAGGTTTCCTGCTTCTTCCACACGGCTTACATTAAGACTGTCTCCAATCTTAAAGCAGTGGTCGTCGTGTCCACAGGCTTGCGTTCCCGTGTGTCCCACGGTACTCCAGTCCTAACTCCAAAATGTTTAGTGCCGCGTTATGGTCGCGATCTAATTTGCACCCACACCGGCAAGCATGAGTTCTCTGACTAAGAGTTTTCTTGACGACTGAACCACAAGAACTGCATTTCTGCGAAGTATAGTGGGGCGGAACTGCCACTGTGACCACGCCAAACACTCTGCCAAAATACTCGATCCATTGCCGAAACTGATACCAAGCAGCATCAGAAATGGATTTAGCTAGACAATGATGTTTTACCAAATTGGACACTCTTAAATCCTCATACGCCACCACGTCTGCCGACATGACCACGCACCGAGCCAGTTTCACAGCCCAGTCTTTACGTTGGCGTTGGACTTTTAGGTGTCTGCGACCCAGACGATTCCTTGCCTTGGTCTTGTATTCTACGGATAAACGGGTTTGATATCGCTTGTACTTGGGATACCCTTTTTTACCAGACTTCCCAGACTTACAATTATCGTAGAATCGAGCGATCGCCGCCCAAGTTCGTTCCGCCATTGCCTGACGAGCCTGAGAGTTGAGCTTTTTTGCCCAAGGGAACGATTCAGCCAGAGTCTTACAGTAGCGATAAAGGTTATTTCGAGACTTGGCTTGCTTTTCTTCCCAAAGACGCAAGCACTTGTTACGGACGAACAGAGCCGCTCTTAGGACTTCGTCCAAGATGGCAAACTGTTCTTTAGTTCCGTATAACTTAGTCTCGAATACAAGCATTTATCGCCTTCACATCATGCTAAAATTATAACACATTGATTTTAGATAAGGTTGCCCTGTCGGGCTTTTATTGGTTTGGCGACAATTCATCACGTCGCTAACCTTCGGTATAGCGAGAGCCTTCTTGTCGCATCAAGGTAAAGCCTATATCTGTACCCTGATTCCCATGAACAAGAGCTAACTGATAATACTTCTGAGCATGTTCGATTAAATGATCCGCTTGTTCTTGGGTGACTTCCCGCGATCGCTTGGCAGGCATTCCCACCACCAGGGAAAAGGGAGCCACATCCTTAGTAACCACAGCTCCTGCACCAACAATCGACCCTTCACCCACAGTTACCCCATCGAGAACAATCGCTCCAATGCCAATTAACGAGCCTCGCCCAATCTTAGCACTATGGATTACCGCCCGATGACCCACGGTGACATACTCTTCTAGAATCGTCGGTTGACCAGGATCGCCATGTAAAATGGCCCCATCTTGAATATTGGTATAGGCTCCAATCTCTATGCGCTCCACATCCCCCCGCACTACTGCCCCATACCAAACACTACACCCTAAGCCCAATTGAAGATTACCGACTAGGGTGGCATTGGCAGCAATAAACGCCGCAGAAGAGGTATCTGGGGGTTCCCAGTAGGTGGGCAAAGTGGGGTCAGAGGAATTCATGCTAGGCTTTTAGTCAAATCACAACCAGAGAAGAACACAGCAAAGTTCTCCTGGTTATAATACAATCACAAAATGCGATTTGTTGTGGCAAAAAACGCTTCATGATCAACCCCACGTTTCAATATCCCGTTTTTGGGCCAGAGATACAGTGTCCTCACTGTCGTCAAACGATTCCAGCGTTGACGCTGACGGATACCTATCTTTGTCCTCGTCATGGTGCGTTTGAATCCGATCCAAAGACGAAGGAATTACTCCATATCCAGTCTGGCCGTCATTGGCGACTCTGGAAAGACCAATGGTATCGACAACATACCCATCCCGATGGAATTCGCTTTGAGATCCATGAGGCTTTAGACCGGCTTTATACTCAAGGGTATCGGGCCACTAAAATTATTATTGCTCGGCGCTATCAGGAATTAATTTATGCCTATTTGGAGCGCAATTCAGCTTGGCGCAATGGGGAAGATTCCCAAACCCCTAAATTATATGGGTTGCCGGTTGAATTTAGTCCCGATCCCTCCGAGGAACCCTGCTGGGAGGTGATCAATTTTGATTTGGATAAGGAACCGGGCGCACCGGTACGTTATCCCTATTTCCGGTTGTTTGAATAGGGTGTATTGCCATGCACCATGTTTCGATTCGCACGGGTAACATCCATCAGGCGATCGCCTTTTATGAGACCCTCGGATTTGAGGTAACTGAGCGCTTTACTACCGGGATGACGTTGGCCTGTTGGCTGGAAGGGTTGGGAGGACGGATTGAGTTGATCCAAATTCCTGAACCCCGTCCGGCGGCTGATGCGTTTGGGGATGAACATTATACTGGATATTATCATTTATCGTTTGATTTGAGCGATCGCGCTTCGGATTTACCAAGCTGGTTACAGGAGTTACAGGGAAAAGTCTCCGCTTGTCCAAGTCTTCCTCCCCTGAAGATTTTGTTGGCTCCCATGCAACAAATGATTGGCGATCGGGTTTATGAGGTGGCCTTTATTGCTGATATGGATGGCTTACCCCTAGAATTTTTACGCCGGTTATAAGAGAGATACCGATTATGAAACTTCCCATTTCTCCCCAAGAGGCTCGTCAGTTAGCCATTTCCTTTTTAGCCCAACAAGGACTTAACCGAGAGTTTGTGGAAAATGCTTCCTTAAAACCGGATGATGCGGAGATCTTGGTGCAGTTTTGCCCCCATGAGCGTCCGGAAAAAATTCTAGAAGTGGGCACGTTCGTAGGCGTGTCTTCTGTGGTGTTAGGCCTGTGTTTTCCCGACTCTGAGATGATCTGTGTCGATCCCGGTTTGCCCACGGGTTTGATGAATGGGTTGTGCGTGCGCAAATTTGAGATTCCAGACTACCAGCAAACCATGCTATCGTTTGTAGAGGCAGCGCTTACCCATGTGGGGGTTCGCCATCGCTTCAAGATCTATCAGGGCTTTTTCTCTTGCTGTTTCCCCGATGCTGGCGATCGCCAAAAAGTAGCCGACTATGGTGTTAATTTAAATGATTATGCCCTGATTGGCCCAGAAGTTTGTCAAACCCATGGCCCCTTTAATGCCATTTTCCTCGATGCCGATCACCACACGGAAGCGGTACTCAGCGATCTACTCCTTTTATCTTCCTATATAGCACCCGATGGGGTGATTATTCTCCATGATATGGGAGAGGATTTCTGGGGGCAACAAGTTCGGGAAGGGGTACATCAGTTCTTAAGAGTGCATCCTGAGTTTAGCCTAGAGCAACAGGGAGATTTAGGTAAACTGCATATCAAATAGGAGCGAAAAATTTTTCGCCCCTGCAACCAACCGTGTCTCACTGTTTATCTATAGTCAATTCAAATAACCATGAGTAGGGGCGGGTTTGAAACCCGCCCCTCAAATAACCGTGAGTAGGGGCGGGTTTGAAACCCGCCCCTACTTAATTCGGGTTGTTTTTCCGGACTTGATATTAAACGGCAACCATTTCTTCTACTTGATTTAAACGCTCTGCTAAGAGACTTTCTAACTGTTCTAAAGCTTTAGAAAATCCTTTAACTCCTTCGTCGAGTTTTTCCGAAGCCATGGGATCTTCAGAGTGCATTTTTTCAAAGGTTTCCCGATCCATGGGGATTTTTTCGATGTCCATTCCCTTAGCCGCTTGTGGATCGAGTTTTCTGGGTAATTCCCCAGCCGTGCTATCGAGTTCCTCTAGGAGTTTGGGGGAAATGGTGAGGAGATCGCATCCAGCTAATTGGGTGATTTCGCAAATATTGCGGAAACTGGCTCCCATGATTTCCGTGGGATAGCCAAATTTCTTGTAGTAGTTGTAAATTTGGGTGACCGACAATACCCCCGGATCTTCTGCGGGAGGATAGCTATCTCGTCCGGTTTCTTTCTTGTACCAGTCTAAAATACGACCGACAAAGGGAGAGATTAGGGTAACTCCGGCTTCCGCACAGGCGATCGCCTGGTGCAACCCAAACAAGAGGGTTAAATTACAATGGATGCCTTCTTTTTCCAGAATTTCCGCCGCTCGGATGCCTTCCCAAGTGGAGGCAATTTTGATTAAGATGCGATCGCGAGATACTCCAGCTTCTTCATATTGGCTGATAATGTCTCTCGCTTTGGCGATCGTCGCTTCTGTATCATAGGATAAGCGAGCATCCACTTCTGTAGACACCCGTCCAGAAATAATATCCAGGATTTTTACTCCAAAGTCCACGGCTAGGCGATCGAAGGCTAATTGAACCACCTCCTGAGTCCCTGCTGCCTCTCCTAGATCTTTTCTAGCTTTTCTCAGGGTACTATCCACAATCTCTTGATATTCCGGCATTTGAGCGGCTGCGGTGATCAAGGAGGGGTTAGTGGTTGCATCGCGAGGGGTAAATTTCTCCATCGATTGCATATCACCCGTATCTGCCACCACCACGGTCATTTGGCGCAGTTGTTCGAGTAGCGTCTGATTCATATTCTCTCCTAAAATTGCTGTCAATCGGGCAAGGGGTTTATAACTTAAACTTACCCACTTTGATCGTAAACAATTTTCTGGAGTCCTGAACTTAAATAACCCTTAAAAATTTAGGGGGGATGGCAAAAAAGTTTAAGAATCATTTCAGGATTGAAGTGAAACCGCTTGGGTCTGTATTCACCCTACTCACCTAAGCATAAATAACCAATTACCCATTACCGATTACCCATCACCAGCGCGTAGCGCTCACATTTCATGACGTTTGAGCCGTCGCAGGCGATCGGAATAACTCCGCAACACTTCTAGGGCAAATTCTGGCGTTTCTTGCACCGCAAATAAAAATCGCCGTCTATCGATAAAGGCTAGGGTGCAATCGGTTTTTGCCACTGCCGTAGAAGCGCGAGTGCCTTGATGATGAACTAAAGCACCTTCACCAAACACATCGCCCTGTTCAATGGTTTCAACAACTTTACCCTTCACCTTTAATTCCACCGTTCCTTCAATGATGCCATACATATGTTCCCCTTTATGACCATCTTCAAAGATGATCTCTCCTGCCTTAAAATGGCGGGGTTCGTGTTGTTTTTGAAATAATTTAATTGTTTCTAATGCGACCATAAACACTCAATTGATCTCCTATGTTAAAACTGATTGTATTCAATCCATATCTTGAAAAGATGGAAGTCAATGGGTAGTAAGAATGTAGGTTGGGTTGAGGGACAAAACCCAACGCCAGTCTGACGAAAGTTGGGTTTCACTTCGTTCAACCCAACCTACAATTTTAACCTTTCTAAGCCACTACGGCCTCTTGTTTTAACCCCTACCACTGAGAAATTAAGTAATTACAGTGGGCTTATCTCTACCGGTTAAAGAACGAATTTGGGCGATTTCATCTGCGAGTTGAATTAAGGGGGCTAAAGCCTCTTGAGGGTCTTGGTGATGCGCTTTAGAATCGGGTTCATACCGCTCTAAATAAACACGCAAAGTTGCCCCTTGAGTTCCGGTTCCTGAAAGACGGAAGACGATCCGAGAACCATCGGTAAAGCCAATGCGAATCCCTTGTTTTGTGGCCACACTACCATCAATGGGGTCAGTATAGCTGAAGTCATCGGCGTATTTGACTTCATAGTTGCCATACTGTTTACCCTGGAGGGTGGACACTAAGGAGCGCAGGTTTTTCATTAAGGTATTAGCCGGTTCAGTGTCTACTCCTTCGTAGTCATGACGGGAATAGTAATTCCGACCATAGGTTTGCCAATGTTCGCGCACAATTTCCTCGACCGATTGCTTTTTAACGGCGAGAATATTTAACCAGAACAGAACAGCCCAGAGTCCGTCTTTTTCCCGCACATGATTGGAACCGGTTCCAAAACTTTCTTCACCACAAAGGGTGGCTTTTCCGGCATCGAGAAGATTGCCAAAGAATTTCCAGCCGGTGGGGGTTTCGTAACAGTCGATGCCCAGTTTTTCCGCTACCCGGTCGGGGGCTTCACTGGTAGGCATGGAGCGGGCAATTCCGGCGAGGCCGTCTTTGTATCCGGGGACGAGGGTGGCGTTGGCGGCGAGGACGGCTAAACTATCGCTAGGGGTAACAAAAAAGTGGTTCCCTAAGATCATATTGCGATCGCCGTCTCCATCGGATGCTGCGCCAAAGTCGGGCCCATTGTCTCCATAGAGAATCTCGACCAAATCATGGGCGTAGACTAGGTTAGGGTCAGGATGACCGCCACCAAAATCTTCTAAGGGAACGCCATTTTGCACCGTTCCCGCAGTAGCTCCGAGACGGGTTTCAAACAGTTCCTTGGCATAGGGCCCGGTGACGGCGTGCAGGGAGTCCATACACATACGAAACTGGCCCGACGTGAGATAGTCGCGAATAACGTTAAAGTCAAACAGAGATTCCATCAACTCGGCATAGTCGCTCACGGAGTTAATCACCTCTACGCTCATATCTCCCAATTTGAAGCTGCCCAACTGGTCAAGATTCAGGTCGGCTGCTTCTAAGATTTTATAGCGATCGATGGTTTTGGAGCGATCGAAAATGGCGCTGGTCACCTTTTCGGGAGCGGGGCCGCCATTACTGACGTTATACTTCACGCCAAAATCCCCTTCCGGCCCCCCTGGGTTATGACTGGCAGAAAGAACAATACCGCCAAATGCATTATTTTTACGGATAACGCAAGAAGCCGCAGGAGTCGATAAAATCCCCCCTTGACCGACTAAAGTGCGACCCACGCCATTAGCCGCCGCAATTTTCAAAATGGTCTGAATCGCTTGACGGTTATAATAGCGGCCATCGCCACCTAAGACTAGGGTTTTGCCTTGAAAGTCTTCTAAACTATCAAAAATCGATTGGATGAAATTTTCCAGATAATGGGGTTGTTGAAATGCTCGAACCTGTTTGCGTAAACCGGAGGTTCCCGGTTTCTGGTCGGTAAACGGTTGAGTTGAAATAGTTTTTATGCTCATAAATAGCTGATGCTCGGATCTTCAGCATCTTCATTTTCGAGCATTTCGTGCCTCTTGCGGCATTGACTTTGGCATGGGACGTAGATTTTACAAAAAGTCAATCCTCTTCTAACCCTGGTCGAGCCATGGGCGCAATCCTTAATTGACTGACATAGCGCAGCATCATCCACCCGGCAACGGCGATGACTAAGCTTGTCCAACCGACTCCCTGATTCAAGAGTAAAAAGCCGCCTACGGCGAACATAGCGCCGAAGAGGAGCAAGCTGGCTGCGGTGACTTTGAGTAAATCTTGGGGTAGGCTTTGTGCGGGTTTTAAGCCGGTGCGCGATCGCGCTCTGCGCCATCCGGGGCCGCCGGGACGCACTAACCGATAGAATTCATCTAGGGTGCGATCGGATTCTGGGGGCGTTAACACCATGGCGGTTACCCAACAAATGCCGCTAATACCCGCCGTTACCAGTAAGCGCAAGCCAAAGTCTTCAATGGTGAATACGGGTACAACACTGGTGGTTAATCCGACGACAAATCCGCCTACCATAGAGGCTAATTCGGCGGCGGCATTGATGCGCCACCAAAACCAGCGTAGAATCAGGACTAATCCCGGCCCTGTACCGATCGCAATCACCAACCGAAACACCGTTGCCACATCTTGGCTATAAAAGGCGGCGATCGCCCCGAAAACCGTTACCATAATCGAAGAAAGGCGACCGACTAGCACCAATTCCGACTGGGTAGACTCCGGGCGAAAAAAGCGTAAATATAAGTCGTTGGTTAAATAGGAGGCTCCCCAGTTAATGGAGGTGGACACCGTACTCATAAACGCTGCCAGCAGGGAAGCCACCACAACCCCCAACATCGCTGGAGGCAAGAAATCTAACATTAATTTCGGATAGCCCAACTCCGGATCTTCGAGGTTGGGATAAATCACCAGAGCAACCAGAGCCACTAAAATCCAGGGCCAAGTCCGCACCACATAATGCAAAATATTGAAAAACCAGGCCGCTTTTTCCGCTTCCGCTTCATCTTTCGAGGCTAATAACCGTTGGATAAATTCGCCACCCCCATCACTGCGCCGAAACGCCCACCACTGAATCAACATATACGCGCCAAAGGTACTTAAACTCAGGCTTGCTGCGTCACTATTGAGGGGAATAAAGGCCAGAAGATCCATATCTGTCCGTGCTTGCACTAGAGGAATTAACTCATGAATGCCACCAATATGACTCACGGCGATCGCTGCCACGGCGATCGCCCCAAATAAGCCTAAGAAAAACTGGAAAAAATCCGTCGCTACCACACCCCAAAGTCCAGAAATTCCCGCATAAAATAAGACAAATAAACTCACCCCCACCACGCTCCAGAGTTTCAGATTATCTCCCGGTTCAATGCCCAAACTTTGCCACAATTCCAGGGCATCAATCACCTTTACCATGGCGAGCATGGCGTACCCAATACCGATACAATTAATCGGAACCGCAAATAAAAAGGCCTTCACTGCCCGTAGAATGGCTGCCATCGATCCCCCGTAGCGAATCTCCGTTAACTGGGCATCCGTAACCACCCCCGATCTGCGCCACATGCGGGCAAAGATATAAATCATCACCACATGGGCAATGCCAAAACTCCACCATTCCCAGTTTCCGGCAATACCGCGACTGGCAACCACTCCGGCAATGTAGAGGGGAGTATCAATGGAAAACGTCGTCGCTGCCATACTGGTTCCGGAGAGCCACCAAGGGAGCGATCGCCCCGACACAAAAAACGCCTCTAGTCCCTCCGAGGCTTTCCCCGATAGATATAACCCCAACCCTAACGTTAAGACGAGATACAACAGAACAATTAACCAATCAATTAGAACCATAGACTTCTGGCGATAGCGGCGCTCCTATCTTATATCAATTAAAAATTAAAAATGGGTCTATAGCTAGTCTAAATGAGTTGTGCAACGGGAAATGCCCTCTCCCTAATCCCTCTCCCACTCCGAGAGGGACTTCTGCTCCCCTTCTCCTGCGGGAGAAGGGGCTGGGGGATGAGGGGCAGCCATTACATAACTCATTTAGGTTTGCTATGTAGCTAGTCTAAATGAGTTGTGCAACGGGAAATGCCCTCTCCCTCAATCCCTCTCCCACTCCGAGAGGGACTTTTTCCCCCTTCTCCCTTCGACTTCGCTCAGGGCAGCGCCTGCGGGAGAAGGGGGTAGGGGGATGAGGGGCTTCTCGATCCCAGTGATCCCAGGAAACTTACGCAAAGCAATTGTAGTCTTAATCCAGAGAATCCCAGGATAATTCACATCAGGAGGTTACTGTGGAAACCATTCTTTTTGATGGTACATTAAATACTCTACCCACCGAACAAGGCTACTTGTTTTTACAGGGTAATGGCTCTTCGCAAGCGGATGTCCTCAGTAACAATCGGGTCACCGTCAACACTCACAACGGCCCGCCCTCTTTAGGGTACGTCAACTATAGTTTGATGCAACTCCCCTTCCCAGTTAACAGCTCTCCTCACGTCAACCCCTTCAACGCCCGATTTCCCGTCCTCAACGCGACGGAGGGCTATAACGTATCCTTTAACCTCGCCCTCGACTCAGAGCAGAGTTCCGATCCCAATCAAGCCGGTTTAACCCTGCTGGTGGTGAGCGAGAAGGAAGCCGGTGAAATCGAGTTTGGGTTTACCGAAACCCAAATTTTTGCCAAAAATGCTGATTTCATCCCTGGAGAATCCGTTAACTTTAATACTCAAAGTGCAACTGACTACCAATTAGCGGTCAAGGATCAGAGCTATACCCTTTTGGCCAATGGACAACCCATCTTAAGCGGGCCCCTGCGTAACTATGGGGTGGGTGAAACCAATACTTATTCATACCCGAATTGGTTTTTCTTAGGAGATAACACAGATCAAGCCAGTTCAATGTTTTCCCTCGGTTCCCTATCCATAGAAGTTGCAGACGGTTTAACGGAGTCCCTACTCCCCACGAGGGGAACGGTGTTAACCTCAAGTCCCTCTCCTTTCCCCCTAGAGCGTCGGGTAGGAACAGAGGGCAACGATCTGATCATTCCCTCGATCAACCCTCTAGCCCGAAATTATTCTATTGTTAATCTGTTCGGTGGCCTTTGGGCTTTAGATGGAGATGACCGAGTATTTGGTTCACCCTTTAGCGAAATCATTCTGGGAAATGAGGGTGAGGATCAATTGTGGGGTGGGGGAGATAGCGATCGCCTGTTGGGAGGACAAGGCAATGATTTTCTCTTTGGTGGCCTGTTGCACGATCTGCTACGGGGGGATCTCGACTCCGATCGCCTTTGGGGAGACTCAGGCAATGATACCTTACGAGGTGGCCAAGGCAATGATACTTTACAGGGGGGATCGGGCCAAGATTTTCTGGTTGGAGATTTAGGCCTCGATCTGCTCACCGGGGGGGCGGATGCCGATACCTTGGTCTTGCGTCACGATGAAGCCAATACCGATCCCAGTTTGGTCGATCGGATTCTAGATTGGAATGGCAATGAAGACCGCATCGGTCTCACGGATGGCTTAACCTTTGCCGATCTAGAATTGGATATCACTGGGAATGTGGGCGGAACCGTTGCCCTAGATACAGTGATTAAAATTCGCGCCACTGGACAAAGCTTAGGCGCTCTGATTGATTACAGTTCTGGATTAAGTGCCGACCATTTTACCTCCCTTTCTCCCTCAGAGATGCAAACGGGAGCTGATGTCTTCAATCCCCAGATTATGCCCTATATACCGCCATCGTCGTTTCCTGATGTGATCTATATTCCCAATATTGTCCCACCCATCCCCCAATAAGGATTCAGAGGAGAAAGGGTTAATCTTCAATAACAGTAGAATCAGTCTCCGTATTTTTTTCCATTCCCCGTTCATCCGGGCGATCGCGCCAGCGATGCGGAGCATTATCGCCCCCCAAAGTCGTTGCCGGGTATGTAGAAGCCTCATCATCTGAAGGGGTTTCATCGGCATAGAAGCGATAGAAGAGGGGGCTATCTTCAAACTCATGCTCATCCAAAACATGATGAAAAATCCCCATATCCAGCATCATTTGTCCCATCATAATCGCTTCATCACGGGTGGCTTGTTCATGCTTGACTAACCAATCCACGGTTTCAGTACCGGTAAAACAGTGAGAAAAGACTTTTAAACCATAGCGGCGATCGCGAATAGAAAGTCCTTCCGGGCCCCGCATTCGTTGAATAATATCCTCCCAATTATATTCGGGCTGAATTTTCGGCGGTTCGGGGATGGGCACAGGGGACGGTTGCCAATTCTCTCGCCCTTGCTGTTTTAGCCAGGTATCGGTAACTTCTTCGAGTCCAGGAAGTTTAAGATGCAAATCCCGTTGAGGAAAGGGAATTTGAATCCCATACTGTTCTAAATACAGGGCCATATGATGCAGTAAATGGGTTCTCACCTTCGGTTGTTTCAGGGGGTCTCGAATAAAGACCACGATGCGAAAGTTGAGAGCGCTATCTCCAAATCCGCGAAATTGGGCTTTCGGTGGGGGATGGCGGAGAATTTCCGGGTGGGGAAGTTGGGCAACGGCCAGCAGGATATCATGAACCCGTTGCATATCCGAGCCATAGGCCACATCCACATATACTTTGAGACGAGTTAAACCGGTACGATTCCAATTTTGCACTTCTCCTTCAATGAAGCGGGAGTTGGGAACCATGATCGTAATGCGGTCAATCGTTGTCATTTCCGTCACTCTGGGGCCGATGCGTTGCACTAGGCCTTGAAAGTCTCCTACTTGCACCAGTTCTCCCACTTGGATCGGTCGTTCAAAGATCATAATGAGACCGCTAATAAAGTCTTTGACGATGTTTTGCAGACCGAACCCAATCCCCACACCGAGGACACTAATGACGATCGCCAGGGAGCTAAAGTCTACCCCACTCAGGGTGAGAATGAGCAGAAAGCCGATGAACAGGAGACCATAGCGAATGAAGGAGGCGATCGCCTGTTGGGAATGGCGATTGACACCCACAAGGGGGACTATTTTGGCCTTGAGAACTTCGGTAAAGGAATTGGTAATGAAGATTAAGGCGATCGCCATCACCCCAATTAACAGTAAATTATTCAGGGATAAGGCCCGTTCTCCCACCGTAAAAATTTGGGCTGAAAACAGATCCCGTAAGAGAATATAGGTGCGATAGAGCCAGCGACGACTGAGGGGAAACAGGTTAGTGACATAACAGATAAAGATCAGCCAAGTCGCGACTTGCAACAGGATCAGGGCTAAAATTTTCCAGGAGGTTTTAATCAGCTCCCCATGCTGGTTTTTTTGTCGTCGTAACCGTCTTTGCAGCCAAAACCACAGACTTTGCAGGGCGATCGCCACCCCACTGGCGATCAGGGCCATTTTAATCGCCCAGGCTCTATAAATGGGGGTTCGTTCTCGGCGAGCGCGTTGTAGAGCCTGTTGAATCTCGTTTTGCCAAAGTTGGGCTTGTTCTCTGGAGGGTTGCCCTGGCATCATATCCGATGGTGTCACCGAGATCAGGTGGCGATCATTGACTTGCAGACTCACGCGATCGTTCTCCTGCACAAGGGTAACTTCTGGCGGAGTATCCGTGGCGATCGCCCGATCCAATTTTTCCTGTAATAGCTGATTAATTTGCCTCGCTCTTTCCCCAGCACTAACGTTGCCAGCAGCTTCTACCTCAAATAACTCATAACCATCCAACACAATCGGAGCCTTATTTGCCACCTTCCCCGATCCTGGCATTTGGCTCCATCCCGGTGAGGATAGAGTGAATCCCCACACGAGCAAACCCAATACACCGATCCACAGTAGTTGAGCTAAACCTCGTCTGCTTCTGGTCTGAAGATATCCCCTATGCCCTCGTCGAGCCATCTGTCCCTACCCCTTTAGGCTGATTAAATCCTGGGGCGCAACGGCCCCTTTTTCCGTAATAATCCCTGCAATCAACGCCGCCGGAGTCACATCAAAAGCAGGATTATAATACTCCACACCTACTGGAGTAATGCGGGTGTCTCCCACCTGCGCCACTTCTTGACTATCGCGCTCTTCGATCGGAATTTCTCCGCCATCGGCTAACTTAAAATCCACCGTAGACAGGGGAGCGGCAACATAAAAGGGAATATTGTGGGCTTTAGCCGCCACAGCCACACTATAGGTTCCAATTTTATTAGCCGTATCCCCATTGGCGCTAATGCGATCGGCTCCCACTACGACTGCATCAATCATACCTTGTTGCATACAATGGGCCGCCATATTATCCGTAATCACCGTAACCGGTATTCCTTCTTGCACGCATTCCCAAGCCGTCAACTTTGCCCCTTGCAACCGGGGGCGAGTTTCGTCCGCATAGACACGCTTCAACCGTCCCTGTGCCCAAGCACTTCTGACAACCCCTAAAGCCGTTCCATACCCGGCAGTCGCCAAAGCCCCCGCATTGCAGTGAGTTAATAGATTTAGTCGCTCTGGCCTGTCTGGTAATACTTTAACCCCTTCTTGTGCGATCGCCTGACAAGTCTGTATATCCTCTTGCTGGATCTGTTCAGCCTCAGCCAACAATTGGGACTGAATCTCCCCGACAGAACCCGATGCATCCCTTGCCGTTTCTAACATCCGTTGAATCGCCCAAAACAAATTCACCGCCGTTGGGCGAGTTTGTTTCAGCATTTCGGCAACTGCTTCGAGTTGCTCCAGAAAAAGGGCACGCTCTTGAGTTTGAATTTCCCGCGCTCCTAAAGCCATGCCATAAGCCGCCGAAACTCCGATCGCCGGAGCGCCCCGCACAATCATTATTTTAATCGCCCGCGCCATCTCAGACGAGTTACGAATGTTCACTGTCGTATATTCTCCCGGTAGGCAAGTTTGATCGATCAGAATCACGCATTGATTTTCTCGATCCCAACGCACGGGATAAACCGGAGTATGGCAAACCATGGGACTTTAATTGACTGTTTTTTACCTTTCTATAGTAATACAGCATTTCCCACGAGGGAATAGGGAGGAGAGAAAACCGAGTTTTACCCTTTTATCGAGTCCTCTATTATTAATTATTTTGTCGTACAGGAATTTCCATAATAAACGTTGTTCCTTCACCCACAGCAGAGCAACAGCTTAACTGTCCATGATGTTTTTTGACAATAATTTCATAACTAATCGACAGTCCTAAGCCAGTGCCATTACCTACCGGCTTTGTTGTGAAAAAGGCATCAAAAATTTTAGACTGAATCGCTTCCGGAATTCCCGGCCCATTATCGGCGATCGCAATCGAAACCCAATGGGGCTGTTGAATCTTAGTCGTAATTGTAATTTGATTGGGAGATTGAACCAGTTCCTCCCAAGATCGGCATTTATTCTGCTCTTCAAAAATATCAAGTGCATTCACCAAAATATTCATGAATACCTGATTGAGCTGTCCTGGATAGCATTCAATTAACGGCAATTTTTCATAGTTCCGAATTACTTGAATCCCTGGATTGGTCGGTGTTTGATTCAATCGATTCCCCAAAATCATCAACGCACTTTCAATACCATCATGGATATCCACAACCTTAAAATCAGATTCATCTAACCGGGAAAATACCCTTAAAGACAAAACAATTTGCCGAATGCGATTAGTTCCCACCTGCATAGACTGTAACAGGTCAGGCAAATCTTCGCGAATAAAACCAATCTCCAACTCTTTCTTTAATGCGGCTAATTTTTGACTTGGATGCTCTAATTCCTGTTCGTAAGCATCTAGTAACAGTAATAAATCATCCACATAATCAACGGCATGGATCAGATTACCATAGATAAAATTGACTGGGTTATTAATTTCATGGGCGATTCCCGCTACCAACTGACCCAAGCTAGACATTTTTTCTGTTTGTACCAATTGGGTTTGGGTGCGTTTAAGTTGTTGTAAGGTGGTCGATAACTCGGCGGTTCTTTCTGCCACCCGTTGTTCGAGTTGATGGGTCAATTCTTGCAGAGCGAATTGGGTGCGTTCTCGTTCTTGAATTTCCGCTTGCAACTGTGAATTTTGCTTGTCTAATTCGTCTTCGGCTAGTTCTTGACTTTCTTCAGTTAAGACAAACCACCAAGCCCCCACTGCACATAAGACCAACAGCAAGGAATAGATTTCTAAAAATAGAGTTTTTATTAAACCTATATCCTCCACCGCAAACAGGGAAGATTCCCACACTCCAAAGAAGAAGACCAATCCTAAAACGGCTCCACTGGTTCCGGCTAAGAGGAAAAAGCCGCCTACAAATCGGATTACTCGTTTGAGAAATTGGGGAGAAAAGTGTTCTTGAAGAGTGTATATCCACTCCTGAGACATGAAGGATAATTGAGTCTCTTGAGTGTGCTTACAGGAATCATGACAATGGGCTTCTAGGGTGCAACACAAAGAACAAATATGGCCCTGATAAACGGGACAATAGGCACTGTCGGCTGGTTCGTAGTGCTGTTCGCAAATGGAGCATTGAATGAGGGAGGGACTAAGGTTGACAAGATCGCGGAGTTCGTTTTTACGGGCGATATAATATTTGCCTTGGGTTACCCAAGCCAACAGGGGCGATAAAATTAGGGCAATACCCAAGGCTAAAAAGGAGGAATAGGCTTGTAAATAGGGGCCCAAGAGTCCGAGAAAGGCGATAATGGCAATTATGGAGGCGATCGCCATGGAACCAAAGCCCACGGGATTGATATTGTAGAGATAGGCTCGCTTAAACTCGATATAGGAAGGACTGAGCTTCAGGGGTTTATTAATGACTAAATCGGCAACTAAGGCCCCGATCCAGGCGATCGCCACATTGGAGTATAGCCCCAAAACCGCTTCGAGCGTCTCAAACACGCCCAATTCCATCAGCAAGAGGGCGATCGTCACATTAAACACTAACCAGACGACCCGCCCCGGATGGGAATGGGTGAGACGGGAGAAAAAATTAGACCAAGCCAACGACCCCCCATAGGCATTGGTGACATTAATTTTCACTTGAGAAATTATCACAAATAAGGTCGCCACGGCCAATACTACCCCTGGATCGTCAAACATATCCGCAAAGCCACCCAGATACATTTGAATCGGTTGTTTGGCCTCACTTTCGGCTAATCCATGGGCGATCGCCAAAGACGCTAAAAAAGACCCCCCTAACTGTTTCGCGATGCCCAAAATCACCCAACCGGGGCCAGCCAGTATAACCGCCAACCACCATTTCCAAGCATTAGCGGAGGTTTTTTCCGGCAAAAACCGTAAATAATCCACCTGTTCCCCCAACTGGGCAATGAGAGCCAAAGACACCGTTGCGGCTGACCCAAACAACAGGGGATTTAACCCCGCACCACTCGCCGAATGACCGGCAAAATCAAGCCAATATTGAAATGCTCCCGGCTCCTTATACGCCACAAAAACATAGGGCGAAATCATTAAAAATAACCAAATCGGCTGCGTCCAAAGCTGCAACTGATTAATCAACGTCACTCCATAAAAAACCAAGGGAATAATCACCACCGAACAGACCAAATATCCCCAAGCTAAAGGCAGATGAAAATATAACTCCAAGGCTTGGGCCATAATGGCTGCTTCTAAGGCAAAGAAAATAAACGTAAACGAGGCATAAACCAAAGACGTAATCGTTGAGCCGATATAGCCAAACCCCGCCCCCCTGGTTAACAAATCCATATCAATACTATATTTGGCGGCATAATAGGTAATGGGCACGCCCGCCAGAAAAATAATTAAACTCGAAAATAAAATGGCCCAAAAGGCATTGGCAAATCCATAACTGATTAATAAAGAAGCGCCGATCGCCTCCAATGCCAGAAACGAGATGCCCCCCAAAGCGGTATTAGCAACCAAAAACTCCGACCATTTACGGAAGGATTTAGGGGCATAGCGCAGAGAATAATCTTCTAGGGTTTCATTTGCTACCCAAGTATTATAATCTCGTCGCTCCTTAACGATGCCTTTCACTAAATTTTTCATCAACAGAGTCATAAAATTTTTGTCCTAATCACCAACGTTAGAAGGGAACCCTTGTGATTCGATCTACAGTTCGCTACAGTTTTTTTTGGCGACGATAGGTTATTCTACCGGCTCATGCAAGGGTTTTTCGCTCAGGATAGATGCCTCAATGATGAAAAATAGTTTATATCAACTCGATGTCGGCCGTAGTGTCTCACGCTACTCTAGAAATAGAGTCATAAAATTTACAAAATAAAATTAGATATAGTGCTAGATGTTGTTCAAGCGGACTCGATATTATTCGGGTTGGGAGAACCATTTTTGGTTGAGAGACTCGATCCAATCTTGTTCTTTGAGTTGCAGCAGGTGAATATTGATCTGTTCTGTCAGGAGACTCTCTTGGGGAAAAGCAATGCCATAGTATTCTTGAGTCAAAAGCGGGAGTAGCAGACGGAACTCAGGATTGTTGGAGGCATAGTAGCGCAAGGTGGGCGCATCGGCCACAAATCCGTAAATTTTGCCTGTTCTTAGGGCTTGATACCCTTGTTCGTAGGAAGTAAAGGGAACCATTTTCATGGGTTGTTGGCGCACAAATTCAGCGGCCCTTGTTTCTTTGACAACGCCAACGGGATTCCCATATAAATCTTGAAGGGTTGAGGCAGCTCTGAGGCGCTGGGCGGTGAGAGAAGAGGTGAAATATCCGACGACAAATAGACTGACAAACATCCAAAATATGGCGACTATGCGCCCGACAAATCCTACAGGGCTTTTATCTCCATACCCGACCGTTGTGGCAGTGACTAATGACCACCAGAGGGCTTCCCAGATTCCCCTAAGATAGGTTTTGGGAAACATATCTGGGTTGTTGCGACGCTCAGAAATCCAGAGGAGGTGGGCAGAAATGATGGAAATTCCGAGTAAAATACCGATCGCTTTTAGGGCTTCTGGAGAGCTGATATAAGACCATAGAATGAGTAGGGGTCGTTTGCGATAATCCCTGACCATGACTTGTAAGCCGGTGGGATAGTAGGGAAAAGAGAAGTCTAGGGTTTGTTCTCGGTTGGCGGTAATGGTGAAGGCGGCGATCGCCAGATCTACTTCTCCCGTTTCTACGGCTGCTAACACTTCGCTAACGGAACCAAAAATTACCCATTCATACTCTAGGTTGAGGTCGTTGGCAACTTTTTCCCAAAGTTTAATACTATAGCCAAAGGGTTCGCCGTTGGATTCCATCAATACAAAGGGTTCAACGGGTTTTGTCCCCACTTTTAAGACTGGGGAATCGGTTTCTTGGGCTACGGCAACCCCACTGAAGCCGCAATTCAAGACCAGTAAGCTAATGCTGCTAATGAGTGATAATAATGTCTGTTTCATCAGAAAAATTGGGTCTGAAACCCCGCCCTTCCAGGGCGGCTTTACTAACCATAGGCTACCACAATTACATCTTAGGTGCTACAATGTGAGAACTCCTTTGAATCCCACATGGAAAGAGCATTTAACTACCGATT
>NZ_JAQPOK010000036.1 GCF_030068445.1 Roseofilum halophilum BLCC-M91
TTTAGAGCGTAGTTCCACCACCATCTAGCACAGCCAAAGTGCTGAGACAGTAGAATTTGTTGCTCTGGTGTTGGGTAAAGTCGAACCTTGAGTGCTTTGTGCAGCATCTTAATACCTCCTTACTGTATTTTACATACAACAGTAAAAACATCAGGAAAATTTGGAAATTTCCGTTCCTCCAATTTCCCGCCTTTCATCCCGCCGCTAAATCGAAGCGATTATAGCGGGGGACTTCCCGGCAAATTAGTTAAGACTTTTACTGGGAAGTTTCAAATTGTTCTGGGGTATAGGTTTTTAAACCCAAGGCATGGATGGCATTACTAGCCATGGCTTCCTGAACGGCCGCATAAACCAACTGATGTTGTTGTACGGGTCGTTTACCTTCAAACTCACGGGAGACAACGATCGCCTCGTAATGATCGCCCCCTCCCGTCATATCCTTGAGTTGAATTTGGGCATCGGGAAGCTTGGCTTTAATCATTGCTTCCACTTCGGCTGGACGAACCATGCAAGACTCCTTATGATTAGTTACGATCAATCGTTCTCAATTCTTTATTGTAGCGATCGCTCTTGAGAGACTCAAGGGGATAAACCACTCGATACTCTTATGGCTTCTATTGAGGAGTCGCAGAGGTAGGTTCCCTATCATCGGGTTTGGGATAGGGAGACTCCACAAATCCCAATTCAAAAAGCTGTTGATATGCCTTTTTGCCCATTTCTGTAGTCGGGTTTTGAGAGCGAATCACCTGTACCAGCAGGGGAACTGCTAAGTCAGCTTCGTTTTGAGCGCGATGGACAAGGGCAAGCTGATAGGTGGCTTCGTCCCGTTTTTGCGCCGTCTCAACGGCTAGATCCCGTTGGCTATTGGCAATGCGGTTATCAATACCAGAGAAACTCGCAGCCAGTTCCTGATAAAAATTAGAGAGCTGGTTAAACACCTGACGGGCATCTTGGAGTTTTTGCTGGGCTAGGGCATAATTCTCATCACCAACGGCTGCTGCTGCTTCTCCCATCAGGCGTTCGGCCCCGACCATGCTCAGTAAGCTGTTTTCCTGGTTCAGGGGGCGAAATTCGTTGGCACTGCCTTCTTCGGCGGTGGTTTGAGCGTCTTGTGCTGCAAGTTGCTGGTGGGTCGATTGTCCAACGGCAACGTTAGTCAAGGCGATCGCAGAAGTACAAACCGCTAAAGTCGTAGATTGTAGGAGTCGAGAGGGATTTAAAGATACCATGAGTTGTAAGAGCTAGGGTGAAGACAAACAATATAAAACAAATCTAAACATAATTTAGCAGACAGTTTCCCTTTTTATCTGTTCCAATCAAGAGCAAAGATAAACGATCGCAAAGAAGTGGTGAAGATGGTTAAATTTTTCGAGCAGTTGAAGCGCTTTCTTGGGAGTCAACCGAGTTCTCCCCCCGATCTAGCCTCCGATCCCGTTCAGGCTAAATCTCCGATCCCAGAGTCAGATATCGGGTTAGTTCTGCAACGGGGGGGCGAACAATGGGTTTTAGAAAAGGCCCCAGATCGGCTCACGGTGGCCGTGAAGTCCCAGACCTCTCCAGATTGGGCCAGGGATCTGCCTTCTTTAGCCACTCGCCCCATTGACACCAAACTCTCAGAATTAACCGTCGATCCCCAAAGCTTGGAAACGGCCATTACTTCGGCTCGCAATTCCCAAGATGTGGCCTTTGCCAGCCATGTCTATCAGATCAAAGATGCGCCGGGAACCTACACCTATTTGTCCAACGAGATGACCATTCAATGGTCAGAAACAAGCGATAAACCAACCCGCAACGCCCTGATCCAACAGTATGGCTTGCGGGAGATCAAACCCGTGGACATGCTCCCCCATACCTGGGTCTATCAACTGACGGAAAAATCTACCGAAAATCCAATTAAAATTGCTAACCGTCTGATGGCTTCCCCAGCCGTAGTTGCGGCTGAACCCAATTTAATTATTCCCAGCCAACCCATGTATCGCCCCACGGATGGGTTTTATGGTCAACAATGGTATCTGAACCATAATGGGGGCAATTATCTGGCCACCGGGTCTCATATCGATGCTGAACGGGCTTGGGATATGATTAGGGGCGATCGCTCCATCGTCGTTGCCGTTGCCGATGATGCCATGGATCTCAACCATCCCGACTTCCAAGGACTCGGCAAAATTGTCGCCCCCAAAGACTTCAAAGACCAAGACTTTATCCCCCAACCCGGAGGCCTGGTAGAAAACCATGGAACCTCCTGTGCCGGAGTCGCCATTGCCGAAGAAAACGGCTCTGGGATCGTCGGTGTTGCCCCCGGATGCTCCCTGATGCCCGTTCGTACCACTGGCTTCCTCGATGATAATTCCATCGAACAACTCTTTGATTGGTGTGCCAGTCGAGGCGCTGCCGTCATTTCCTGTAGTTGGGGGCCAGCCGCCGTTAATTTTCCCCTTTCCCTGCGCCAAAACGCCGCCCTTACCAAAGCCGCCACCCAAGGCCGTCAGGGCAAAGGTTGCGTGATTGTCTTTGCCTCTGGCAATGCCAACCGCCCCATAAACGATACGGTTTATGAGCAAGGATGGCCCAATAATGTCATTTCTGGCAATACCCGATGGTTAGCCGGTTTTCCCATTCATCCCGATGTAATTGCCGTTTCTGCCTGTTCCAGCCTCAGCAAAAAAGCCATTTACAGCAACTGGGGCAAAGAAATTGCCGTTTGTGCCCCCTCCAATAATGCCCCTCCAGGGATTTGGTTACAGCAAACCGGATTTATCCCAACCCCTCCCGCAGTCACCAGTGCAACTCCAGGGTTAGGGGTATTTACCACTGACCGGGTAGGGGGGGCAGGCTATGGTACGGGGGATTTTACGGGCACATTTGGCGGCACGTCTAGCGCTTGTCCGATTGTGGCTGGAGTCGCTGCCCTCGTCTTATCCGCTAATCCGGATTTAACGGCGGCTCAGGTGAAGCAAATTTTGATCTCGAATACTGATAAAATTACTGACCTAGACCCCGATCCCCAGTTTGGCTTTCGCAAGGGGACTTATGATGCTCAGGGCCACTCTGAGTGGTTTGGCTATGGTAAAGTGAATGCCTATAAAGCAGTTTCGGCTGCCCTGCGATCGCGTCCTACTCCTCCTACTGTCAGTCGCTGGATTCAACGCCAAAACTATGCCAGCGTCGCCATTAGAGATTATGATAGTCGCGGCATTAGTAGCTCGATTTACATTTCTGAAAGCAATTCATTACGGGATATCCAAGTCACCGTCAATATCGATCACAGTTTCTTAGGCGATATTCAAGTGAGTTTAATAGCGCCCAACAATCAAACGATTTTGCTGCAAAACCGGACATTAGCCAGACAAACCCAACTTCAACATACCTATACTTCTTCTGAGCGCCCCTTACTGAAAGATTTAGTGAATCTTTCCGTTAAAGGCGTTTGGAAATTACAAGTCATTGATTATGCTTTAGGCAATACCGGCACGTTAAGAGGTTGGGTATTGACATTAGGGATTTAAACCATTCTTGCAAGCGCTATCATTAACTATGTCTCGATTGACCATTATCAAGCCAGACCAATCGTATACTTTTGCGGATTACTTTAAACTTAACTTTGCACCGCAAGATATTCTGGCATATTTTCAGGTTTCCTTGCAACGGCGATCGCTACAATTTCCCCAGTATACCGGTACTCTCGATCGCCTACTCGACCTCAAAACCCGCATTGAGGAAAGTCTCCCCCGTCTTAGTCTCACCAGTGAAATGGCACGGCGAGAATTTTTGATTGCCCCGGTTTTAACGGACTTGCTCCACTATACCCAAGCAACCCTCAATGTTGAATATCCTATTGTCGTGAGCCATCAACTCAAAGGTTCTCTGGATTATCTGCTCCAAAGTGATGGTGTTTTCCTCGCAATTGAAGCTAAAAATGAAGATCTAGAGCGGGGTTTTGTGCAACTGGCGATCGAACTCATTGCCCTCGATCAATGGATCGAATCCGATCAAAACCTGCTCCATGGAGCAATTTCCACCGGCAATATCTGGCAATTCGCTCAATTCGATCGCCACTCTCGTCAAGTGACTCAAGACCTTAATCTTTACCGTGTCCCTGCCGATCTAGAAGACCTGCTACGCATTTTAGTTCAAACTCTGAATAATTAAATTAGCGGGTAGGTGCGTTAGCGACAGCGCAGGGCACCTTACTCTGGAAGATTGATTTTATCAAACTCTATAATCCAAGAAAATAATGCGAATTAAAGTTGACTCAACATTTCATCTGTCGAATAGTGGAATACTCGGCTTGTCTAGTTATGATGATTTAATGTTCACCAGCATTTATTGCACAATAAGTTTGGATTTTACTGAAGATTTATCAGAAGAAGAATGGTGTGAAAGAGAAGAAACTGGTGGTTTACCAGATGATATTCAAATTGGTCATATATATGCCCATAGATTTGATTTAGATTACGATCCAGAGACTCTATTTCTCTTGGGTCATGCTCGTAGTTCAGACTTAGCTAATTTCGTATCTTTCTTTTTCTTAGATGAAGGTAAAAAACAGAAAAGCTTTGATTATCTTTTTTATTTAGATGATGTATTTATTGAAATTCCTTATAGGGGTAAAAATTATGCATTACAAGCATTAGCTCTCTTCTTACAAGGTTTTGCCTGGGGAGAAACTGTCGGTTGTTTTCCTGAAGATTTACGGGGTAAAAATTCTAATTTAGAGAGCCAATCTAGAGAAAAAGGTAAATTTTTAATGAGAAAATATTGGTCTAAATTAGGATTAGATCGCTATAGTGCAAATCATAATATTCTTTGGACAGATGAATGGTATATGCCAAGTTGGTTACGAGATAAAGTGTTACCAAACTCAATTGATAGTCAATTCGATTAAGGTTGAGACACTGTTAGGTACACACAACCTGTCTAGAGCACCCGTATCTGTAGGGGCAAGCGGCCGTTTCGCTTCGCGACATAAACGCCCCTACAAAAATGTCTTGGGGGGACACAGGGGGGGTTTGCCTCTTGCCTATCGCGTTTCATGTCCGCCATAGCGGAAAGCGCTATAACCTGAATCAGTAGGGGCGAACGACTGTTCACCCCTACATCTCGTCTATTCTTAATTCAATAGGGTATCAGCTTGAGCGTGCCTAGGATTGGGAGACCGTTTTACGTACACTCAAAGCAGGAGCAGCAAGTTCCAAGGGCCCATGGGTGGTATATTCTGGCCATAAGATCGCCAATTCTTGAGGCTACAAATAATTCTGGATGGGGAGGCGATCGCCTAAAATAGAGCTAAAATAGATCCCAAGGCGTGCCCTGACTCTTACAGCTTACATACTTTAGTACGAGAGGAACAGTAACACTGCCATGCAGTGGGTGTTTGGGAAACAGGATGCGAAGAACCCGACAGGTGGACATTAAAGGTAGTCATCCTTTAAAGAGTGTGTAATAACTCATCGGCGGAGTCCCTGGTGTCCCTGAGCAAACACATCATGCTGTAAGTAACTTGCACGCCCTATCAATTAAAAATTAACAATTTTCATGTCGGCGACAGCCGAAAAAATTAAAAATGGGTATGGGTTGGGGGCGAGTTGGCTTGCTACGGGGTTAATATCGTGTTTTCATTGGAGATGCGAATAGGAAATCTGCCTATCTCCCCATCTCCCTATCCCCCCCATCCCTCCACTATGCCGATTGATTTCCGTAACCTGAATATGCTTTGGGCTTCGATTTTGGTGGAAACCTTGGAGCGTTTGGGGTTAAGGACGGCGATCATTTGCCCCGGTTCTCGTTCGACTCCCTTAACGGTGGCTTTTGCTGCTCAAAGGGGGATTGAAGCGATACCGATTTTAGATGAGCGTTCGGCGGCGTTTTTTGCTTTGGGACGGGCGAAACAATCCGGGTTACCCACGGCTTTAGTCTGTACTTCGGGAACGGCAGGGGCTAATTTTTATCCAGCCGTTATTGAAGCGGCGGAAAGTCGAGTTCCCTTGATGGTGTTAACAACAGATCGCCCCCCGGAATTGCGGCAAACCCATGCGGGGCAAACCATTGACCAGGGTAAGATATTCTACGGAAATTATCCCACTTGGCAAACGGAGCTAGGTTTACCGGATGTGGATCTTTTAGCCTATCTGCGCCAGGCGATCGCCTATGGATGGGAACGCACCTTAAGTCCAATTGCTGGCCCCGTCCATGTTAATATACCGTTTCGAGACCCCTTAGCGCCCATTCTGCAACTGGATCTGGGCATTCGGGAAGAAGAATTCGATCTCGATCGCTTCTTTGGCTTTTTAAATCCCCGTTCTGCCTCAGTATCGAGTATCGACATCACCCCGGAAGCGGTGCAAACTTGGTGTAATACTCTGCGCTCTTCCCGTGGCATTATTGTTGCCGGAGTCGCTCAACCGCAGCATCCAGAAGCTTATGTAAAGGCGATCGCCCATTTAGCCAAAACCCTTAACTTTCCCGTCCTCGCGGAAGGACTCTCACCTGTTCGTAACTATGCCCATCTCAATCCCCATCTTATCTCCACCTATGACCTAATTCTCCGCAATCCTGAAATTGCCCAAGAATTATCTGCCGATGTCGTCATTCAAATTGGCGATTTTCCCACCAGTAAAGAGTTGAGACAATGGCTTAAGAAATGTAACCCTCGCCAGTGGATTATCGATCCAACCTATCAGAATCTCGACCCCCTGCACAATCAAGCCCAATTTTGGCGCTGTTCCATTGAACAACTCTCCCGATTTCTGCCAGAACCCCCGTCTGAAGCCAATCCCTATTTAGAGCGTTGGCGTACCTTAGAGCATTGGGGGCGATCGCACCTAGATCGAGTCTTAGAAACGATCGATCCTTTACTCGAACCCAAAGCCCCTTGGCTACTCTCCCAAATTCTCCCCGCACAGACTCCGATTTTCATTTCTAATAGTATGCCCGTGCGCGATGTAGAATGGTTTTGGACTCCCAATACCCTCAAAATACATCCCTATTTTAATCGCGGAGCCAATGGCATAGATGGCATTCTCTCCACAGCTTTAGGAATGGCTCACCGTCATCAGCAACCTGGCATTTTACTCACCGGAGATTTAGCCCTCTTGCATGATACCAATGGCTTTTTAATCCGTCCCTATTTCCAAGGTCATTTAACCATTATTTTAATCAACAACAATGGGGGCGGCATTTTCGAGCATTTACCCATTGCTGAATATAATCCCCCCTTTGAAGAATTCTTTGCTACCCCTCAATCCATTAATTTTGCCCAGTTATGCCAAACTTACGCAATTGAGTATCATCTTGTGGAAACTTGGGAGCAGTTTCGGCAGTATTTAGCCCAATTACCCGATCGCGGGATTCGCCTCTTGGAAATTCAGTGCGATCGCCATCTAGACAGTCAATGGCGCAAGCAAATCTTCAATAACTTCCGCATTAATACTTAGAAAATGCCCGGCATTTCTATGATTTGTGTAAACTAACGTACATAAAAACCCCCGATCGATCGATCCATTTCAGAAATAATGTAAAGAATTGTTGCGGCTTGCATAAAAACAGGGGCAAAAAAACGAGAACCCTATAGAGGGGTTTCATAGCAGCCACTCTACCTATTTTTTACTGTTACTCAAGATTCGGGTGAATCTTACCACTATGGATTTTTTGAAAAAATTCTTCCGCAACAACGCCCCTAAAACCCCCAAAACTAATTCTAATCAAGGTCAGACCTTCATCCTTGAACCCATCCTTACCCCTTCAGGTTTGGGTTTCGATGGAGATGGAGGAGACGAAATTCCCCCCTTAGACCCAGACTTCGATATCGATCTAGATCCTCCTGATGGTGAAGAAATTGATATTCCTGACGATACAAGTGCTTCAGATACAGAACCTACAGAAAGTACAGAAGAGAATAATACAGAAGACAATAATACAGAAGACAATAACTCAGACGTTAGCGGAGGTGACATAGAAGATTCAGACATAGAAGATTCAGACATAGAAGAAATCTCCTATATCACCTCCCTTACAGAAAATCGAGCCGAAGATGAAGGTTTAGAAACACAGGAAAATCCAACTAATGACGAAGTAGAAGTTGATGGTCAAAAGATTGTAAATTCTGAATCGGATGGCGGGCAAGAAACCCTAGCTGCATCCTCAGTTAACCGTACTCAAGCAGACGGAGACTCTGAAGATGAACTTCAACCGAGTGAAACCCAAACGACTGAAACCGGAGAAGAAATTGTCAACAATACGGAAGAAGAGAAGGAAGAAATTGTCCCCGTTTTAGAGATTGAGCAACCCAATTTTACCTTTGATTCCGGAGTCTTCACCGTTGGCGAAACCGGAGAAGTTGGAGTAGATTTCCTCTTTGATGGTGGTGGATATAAAGGTGAACTGGCCATCTTTTCTTTAGATGGAATGGATGAATTTGAAGCCGGTTCCGAGGAATT
The DNA here is from genome assembly GCF_030068445.1 of Roseofilum halophilum BLCC-M91. Taxonomy (GTDB): domain Bacteria; phylum Cyanobacteriota; class Cyanobacteriia; order Cyanobacteriales; family Desertifilaceae; genus Roseofilum; species Roseofilum halophilum. The sequence goes on from NZ_JAQPOK010000036.1 coordinate 8,436, forward strand.
TATCCAAGAAGCTGCAACTCGTGCCTTGAGTAACTCAGAGCAAGGTTATGTCGTGATTTCTGACGCTGAAGAGGGTGCGAAATTTAGCGGCAACTTGGGCGAGCGCGACCAAAATGATGGGGATTATTTGGGGGTGAAAACTTTTAAGATGCGCTCTGGCGATGAGTTTGGGGTGATGTTGGTTCCCAATAAGACTGTAGCCAGGGTTTTGGATAATCCCAGTATTGGGGGTTCCGGTCGTCCTTTGTTTTCCATGGTAACGGCGAATCCCCATGAAGCCTTTCATGTGGGCCAAATTGCCGATGTGACGGGAGATGGTTCTACGTTTGTGATGGAAGATATCCGCGTTGATGGTAAGACCGATGGGGATTACAATGATGTGATTTTCCAGGTTAGGGGAGCAGAAGGGAAGGCTACGCTGTTGGATAGTGCGATCGCCTCTGACAAAGAATGGCGCTATTCTGATCTTGGGCAAGCCTTGCTCGAATACGCCAAACCCTACATCACCCCTGAGTCCGTAGAAACAGAAGTCACAGATCTCATTCAGGACGTACAAGGATTAACCGATGCCTTGCAAGACGCAGTAGAAACTCTAGAACCTGAAGTTGTAGAACCTCCTGAAACCCCTGAAGAACCGACTCCAGCACCAGAAACTCCCACTTCTGAGCAGAACGAGCAAAATTCAGATACTGAGGAAACCGAGACTTCTGACAACTCCACTGCTGAGACTTCTAATTCTGAGCAGAACGAGCAAAATTCAGACACTGAAGAAACCGAGAATTCTGACAACTCCACTGCTGAGACCTCTAATTCCGAGCAGAATGAGCAAAATTCAGACACTGAGGAAACCGAGAATTCTGATAACTCCACTGCACAAACTCCAGATACTGAGGAACCCGAACATATTCATCACGAACATGAAGAACCCTCAGCCACCGATAACCTCATCGCTCGGTTAGACCATTTAACCACGCGACTCGAAGACGCGCAGGATGCTCCCGTTTCCACCGAAGAAGCAGAACAACTGCAAACCTTGGTGCAACAGGTAGAAACCTTAACTGAAACCCTCGAAGAACCGGAGTATCAATCCTTCTCCGAGCGGGCAGAATTAGCCGTAACGCGAGTCGTTGAGCGCTTAGAAAACGTCGCCCAACGCATCGTTCCCATTGGCGAAACTCCTCCAGAATTTGAGTTTGCCGAAACTGCGCAACCCCTAGTCGGTATCATCGACACCGGATTTAGCGGGGATAATCCCGATATTGACTATGCTCGCATTACCTTGGGTCAAGACCATATCGACAACGACGATAATCCCCTATTGTCCGAAGGAGAAGGCAACGAACACGGAACCCATATCCTGGGAATTATCGGCGCAACCGAAAATAACGGTATCGGTATCGATGGCATCAATGACCAAGCGCCCCTATGGGTAAGTCGTGCCGTAGGTTCTGGAAAATGGGCTGAGTCATTAGTTGAATTTGTCGATGCAGCGCGAGAGTCAGGACAACCGAATGCGGTGGTGAATTTGAGTATGGATTTAACTCAAATTGATGCCCAAGGAAATGTCACCACTCGCTATGAGTTTACCCAACAAGAGTGGGATGCTATTGAATATGCTCGTGAACATAATGTGTTGATTGTAGCTGCTGCCGGAAATGATGGCGGGGTGATGTCGGCGTTGGGACAAGCTTCTCAGGAGTTGGATAATATTCTTACCGTCGGTGCTGCTGAACAAGTGAATCTAGACCTATCTGTGGCTGAAGGTTTCGAGCGAGTAGACTATTCCAGTTATGGAGAAGGATTAAATCTGGTTGCTCCTGGAGGAACCGATGAATATCCGATTTTATCCACCGTTGGTAATGGCGTAGGAACCATGACCGGGACTTCAGTAGCAACAGCAAAAGTTACGGGAGCAGCGTCTCAAGTTTGGGCCGCTAATCCAGATTTAAGTTATCAGCAAGTGGTGCGAATTCTCAAGGAAACAGCGACTGATTTGCATGAAGCAAATCCCGATAATGAAACTGGGTTTGGCTTGTTAAATATTGCCGCAGCCGTTCAGTTGGCAACCGTAACGAAACCCGAAATTTACGAGCGTCCTACTATTGCAATTCCAGAGACTTGGAGTGGAGAAGGTCGAGTTACTGCTACGGAACGTGCTGCAAATTATCCAAATTATCCCATTGTCTCAGAAAATTTCAGTGGCTGGGTTGGGCCAACAATAGGTGTAAATCTTCGCAATACTCCTGTTCATGGCGATCGCGGGCCTGTTAACGAACCTTATCGTAAAACGCTTTACTTTGATGCCTGGACTTATGGCAGTCGAGTCAGTGACTTGTGGTTAAACCGTCCAGATGAGCTATGGTATCGAGTGCGTGGAACAAGTTACTGGGTTCCGAGTGCTTATATCTGGGGTTATCCAGGCAGTAAACCACCTGTACTTGCTCCACTGTTGCCAACCCCAACGCCTACTCCAACTCCAACCCCAACTCCCACTCCTACGCCTCCACCAGCTAATCGTCCAACTCCCGTCTCTCCTCCTACTGGCCGTTCTTATACCATTCAACGAGGGGATACTCTCTGGGCAATTGCTCAACGCTTCTTAGGTAATGGTAGCCGTTGGCGGGAAATCAAGGATCGTAACGGTAATTCTTTTAACTCAACTTCTGCAAGGTATTTGCGTATTGGTCAAGTGGTTTACCTTCCTGGTGGTTCTCCATCTCCGTCTCCCACTCCAACACCCCAACCATCGAATACCTGGCATCATCCCCTTCCAGGAGCGCGAGTAACCAGTGAATATGGGCCGCGTTGGGGACGTTTTCATTACGGTATCGATTTAGGTGTACCAACAGGAACTCCAGTTAAAGCTGCTAAAGCTGGTCGAGTCGTTTATGCTGGTTGGGATACGACAGGATATGGAAACTTAATCAAGATTCAGCATTATGATGGCACGATGACGTTCTATGCTCACCTATCTCGGTTTGGAGTCAGTGTTGGACAGTCAGTTAGTGGAGGAGCCTACATTGGTAGAGTTGGTAGTACAGGCAATTCTACGGGGCCTCATCTGCATTTTGAAGTCCGTGTATCTCCTTATCGATGGAAAGTTAATAACCGCAATCCTAGGAATTACATCAAATTCTAACGGTAGCGATTAATCGATCTCTCCCGTTAAATTGTAGGGGCTTTCCGGCCGTTTCGCTTCGCGACATGAAACGCCCCTACAGATTTGGGGAGATACGGGGGAGTTTTGGCGATCGCGCCAGCGATGCGGAGCATTATCGCCCTTCCAGCACCCCAAGAAACCGGGTTTTTCAGGACACTGTTGCGTCTTAAGCGATATCGGCGGCAAAAACCCGGTTTCTGAAGCTTAGGGACGATCTTGGGATGAGATTTCACTTCCAGGCGATTGTTACGCTCGGTCGCTATGATAAACTTCTAAAGTACGTCTGTTTACGATCGGTGAGATTATGAACTTTGTTTCCTTATCAGCGCATTTTGATGGGAAATCAATCCAACTCGATGAACCCTATAAACTCGAACCTAATACTAAACTGATTGTCACGATTATTCCCGAACAAGCAGAGGAGCAAGCATCTTGGTTAAAACGCTCCAGAACTCAACTCAACTGCGCCTACAGTAATGATGATGATTACCCTCTTGATGCGATAAAAGTTCCTAATCCCGATTATGCAGGAAGCTGATGTTGTTCTTACGCCAATTCCTCAAGCGGATGGACAAATTAAAAATCGTCCTGTCATTCTTTTGCGAGAACTGCCACCTTATCAAGATTTCTTAGTTTGTGGAGTGAGTACCCAACTCAATCAACAAGTCATGGGTTTTGATGATATCATTGCCTCTACCGATCTCGATTTTATCACAAGTGGCTTACGAAGTGATTCTTTGATCCGCCTTGGCTTTCTGGCTGTAATTCCTCGCCAGCAAATTCTTGGTTCTATTGGCAAAATATCACCAGAACGACACCAACGATTGCTGAAGACTTTAAGTGATTATCTCGTCAATTCTCCTTAGTGAATCGGCGATCGCCCCTTCCATCCTCTCCCCCACCCCAAGAAACCGGGTTTTTAGGTCACTTTTGCTGCTTCAGCGATATCTGTGGCAAAAACCCGATTTCTGACTTTGGGGCGATCTTTGGATGAGAAGGGGGCGATCGCTCATTTGCTAAAATTAATAGCAGGCTCATTCAGTAGCAGTAGTGCCGTGACACGACTAAAATGAGGCAATAGGATTTTGCTTAAATTCACAAATTTCAAGAACCCTAGCGATTTTCTAATGCCCTAAATTAGCTGTGTCACGGCAGTAGGGTGCGTTAGTCGGGAATCAATTTCAGACTGAATCAGTCAATTAAAAAGCCCGACGCAGGGCACCAACTTTACACAAATAAAATCAACCGGTTTTCGGTGCGTTATGCGGGGAATACAATTTACTCGACTTCGCCAACTGTTAACTCCCCGCTAACACACCCTACCCGGTAAGAGGTTGCTCATTTTCCCAGAGTGCGATCGCGCCAGCGATGCGGAGCATTATCGCCCTTACCCACCCCAAGAAACCGGGTTTTTAGGTCACATTTGCTGCTTAAGCGATATCTGTGGCAAAAACCCGATTTCTGACTTTGGGGCGATCTTTGGATGAGAAGGGGGCGATCGCTATTGGATGATTTCCAATATTTTGGCGATCGCCTCGTTTAATTTTTCTGGCTTCAGTTTACCCGCTCGATACAGTATGATTCCTCGATCGGCCGTAAACAAACGATTGGGTCTAATATTACTGTTTTGGTTCAGTCCACCCTCACTAAAATCATCCGTTTCCAGAGTAATTGCATAGCGATCGCTAATTTTCTGGCTCGTAACTTGACATAGAATTACATCATCTCCTGTTAAAGTGGCTATCACACAAGCTGGTCTGCGCTTAGCTTGGGTTAAATCTGAAAAGGGGAAAGGAACAACCACCACATCCCCTTTTACAAATTCTGCCATGCTTCATCCTCCTCTAAGCTCAACCAATCTTTTTCTAAAGAGGATTGACTGAGCAAGCTAGTTTCTAAGGTGTGGCGATCGCGTTTTTGTTTCAGAAACCGCAGAAAATCCCAGACCTCTTCTAACATGGCTTCAGGAAGATCTTCTATTTCTTTGAGAAATAACTCTTTGTCCATAAAACTGCATTAATCAATACAAAGGTTAGAACCTCAATTGTACCAGGTGTTATTTTCTCGTTCAAATCCTGGCCCTTCCACCACCCCAAGAAACCGGGTTTTTAGGTCACTTTTGCTGCTGAAGCGATGTCCGTGGCAAAAACCCGGTTTCTGACTTGGGGGCGATCTTTGGATGAGAAGGGGGCGATCGCCAAATGGGTCAAAACAAGTATAATTAACAAAACCCAACACAATCTCACAAGGGCAAAACTTTAGGTTCGGAAAAGATGGCAAGTCGCGAGCATATTCTTCAGCAATTTCGGAGAAGCCATCACGCAATGGCTTAACCATCAATTCTGCTAGTACCAAATCACAAGCAAAACCTTGACATTTTCCCAGCTCTATCAGCTCAAAAATTTTTCTGGCTAGTTCGCCAAATTCCTGATTCCCTTCGATAGCGTAAATAAAAATTACGCTGTCGAAAGCCACAGCAACACCTTCCAGGTCTTCTAATCGCGCCATGACTCCCGTTCCTCACGAATGTAAGCAACAGCATCAACTTCATCCCAGAGATGGCGATGCTTGCCAAACCAGCGAGAAGTGTGGCTGGGAACTGGCAGCATCACCACTGCACCATCTACTACTTTAAATTCCAGAGAATCGCCCGGTTTTAGCTGTAATCTTTCTCGCACCGCTACCGGAATCTCGATTTCATAGTTTCCACTCAATTGAGCTATAATCATGAACCTTATCTCAATATTTTATTCTTATTATACAAATGATATTTAATCTTCTCCAAGATTCATTCCCTTTAGTTTTTGCTCTACTTTAGAAGGAATTTTGGCTTGCAACTCTTGAACCCATTGTTCGCTCTGTTGAATCTGTTGTCGAATTTCTTGGAAATGATCGTGATAATAAGCCAAAGCAGCATAGACATCTGCCAAAGTAATGGAAGGATGTCTGGAGACAATCTCATCAGGAGAAATGCCCATTTGTTCGTGCCAAACCACAATGTCTTGAACTCTAATTCTATGGCCAGCGATATGGGGTTTTCCACCACATATCTCAGGAGAAATCTGAATGTGTTCTGAAATTACTGCTGTCATGGGAGCATGAAACTAGACGATTAGGAGTGCTTATTATATCTCAAATTCTTGTTCTTGAATCGTATTTTCAGTTAACCAGGGGGGCGATCGCCTGAAATTTAAGCAGCAACTGAACTTGGACTTGGAGGCGTTAAGCGCTATATGTCCATAAGAACAAGGTTGCAAGGTATGCGATCGCCTAGATTAATTCTTCTAAGCGATCGCCGATCGCCCTGGCAATGCCTTCTTTACCCATCATCTGTTCTGGTGCGTCATTCTCCGATACCCAATAGGCAACTTGTTCGCCGTTCTCGCCCATCTCTTCTCCCCGATTCGCCACCACTGCATTATACCCCTGTCCTAATCTCTCTTGGGCAATGTTCATTAATTCTTCATGGCTGACTTGTTCCTGATATTTGAACGTCACCATATATAAGTCGGGAAACTCTGCCCTTACCCGTTCAATGATTTTCGCCGTCGGGACTAATTTAAGGGACTGCATTGCGCCTCCACTGGGAATTTTTCCCGCGAATAGCTGCTCCGGTTGATAATCAGCAACGGCGGCGGAAAAGATACCAAAAACATAAGGAATTTCCTGTAACTGTTCTAAAACCAATTGTGAATAACGATCGTAGGTTGGAGCCATTTTACAAGGTAAATGAGCGGGGGAAATATCCCCACCTGTCCCTAAAATCAATTGAACTTCTGCGCCTCGTAAATACAGTTCTTCTGTGATTTTGATACTGAGTGTACCGCGAAAGCGATTAGTAATTCGGCGAATATTATCAATAGGCACGGGAGTAGGGCCGCCGGTCACTAAAATGGGGATACCTTTTAAGGGAGAAGAACTGACCAAACGAGAAACAGCAGCAACAATTGAGCGTAAATCGGGTAAATTATCTTTGCCGTAAGCTTGTTTGGGGGTCATAATCTCTACACCCCAGCACTGTAATTGCTGTAGAGATGCGGTTAAAATTTGATTGTGTAAACTGCCGTGCATCGTGGGCACAATCAGGATTTTCGCTTGTCCCTGTTCCAGTTTTCCTAATGCGGAAGCGAGGGTAGATGTAATTACGCCATCAGCAATGCCGTAGCGCATTTTATTAATGGTATTGTAGGTTGCAGGAGCGACGACATAGGCATCAAAAGGGTCTTCATCGCTCAGATGTTCGGCAGCAGCCGTCAGTTTGGTAATTACCGGATGGGTGGTACTCCATTCTAGGCTGTCAAGGGTGGTATAGCGTAGGGCTTCAGTGGAGGTAAATGCGATGACTTCTGCTCCTTCGCGCCTAAGTTCTCGCGCGAGTAAAGGGGCTTTGAGGGCAGCAATACTGCCGGTAATCAGCAGGGCAATCCGTTTGCCTTGAAGATGGGTTCCATGTAGGGGGACTTGGCGATCGCCTAATTCAGAGGCAGGAGGTGGGGTAAAATTCCAAGGTTTCATATAGGGAAGGGGAATGCTTGATTTTATTTTGCTTGAGGCTAGGGCCAGCTAACGTTACAAAAGATTGAGAAAAAGGGGTCAAATGCCAAGAGGGATCGGCGATCGCTATACAATGCACAAATACTCTGATTTTGTTTAGATTCTCGTTTGTAAACCCCTAACTATGTTTCCCATTCATCGCCCTCGCCGCCTCCGTAACTCTGCCACTTTGCGCCGGATGGTGCAAGAAAATGTGGTCACCACTAATGATTTGATTTATCCCCTCTTTGCTATACCGGGTGAAGGAATCGCCAAGGAAGTGCGATCGATGCCCGGTGTGTATCAGTTATCGGTAGATAAAATTGTAGACGAAGCCAAAGAAGTCTACGATCTAGGCATTCCCGCCATTATCCTGTTTGGCATTCCCGAAACCAAAGATATGGAAGCAACAGGCGCTTGGCATGATTGTGGGATGATCCAAAAAGCCGCCACAGCAGTCAAAGAAGCAGTTCCTGGTCTAGTGGTGATTGCCGATACTTGTCTGTGCGAGTATACCAGCCATGGCCATTGTGGTTATTTAGAAGTGGGAGACTTGACGGGACGGGTGCTGAACGATCCCACCTTAGAATTATTGAAAAAAACCGCCGTCTCCCAAGCCAAAGCCGGAGCCGATGTAATTGCCCCGTCCGGGATGATGGATGGGTTTGTACAAGCCATTCGAGCTGGGTTAGATGAAGCCGGGTTTGAAGAGATCCCGATTTTGTCCTATGCAGCTAAGTATGCTTCCTCCTATTACGGGCCATTCCGAGATGCAGCCGAGTCTTCCCCCCAATTTGGCGATCGCCGCACCTATCAAATGGACCCTGCCAATAGTCGAGAAGCAATCAAAGAAATTGACCTAGATGTGGCCGAAGGCGCAGATATGCTGATGGTCAAACCCGCCCTAGCCTACATGGATGTGATCTGGCAAGTCAAACAAGCCTCTAACCTCCCCGTCGCCGCCTACAATGTTTCCGGTGAATATTCCATGGTCAAAGCGGCTGCCCTCAATGACTGGATTGATGAAAAGCGGGTGGTCATAGAAACCTTAACCAGCTTCAAACGTGCAGGAGCCGATCTGATTCTCACCTATCACGCTAAAGACGCTGCTCGGTGGCTTCAAGGCTAATTACCGACAGTTTGAGAAAATGCGGGTAGCATGAGTGAGTGTCAACCTGGATTCACTCACCATGTCCAAAACGAATATCATCATTTCGCTATTCTTAATCTTTGTCCCCATCTCGATCGCCGGCCATTTTTTTGAATGGGGATCGACAACAATCTTTATCACGGCTGCTTTAGCCATTATCCCCCTAGCCGCTTGGATGGGCATCGCCACAGAAGAAATTGCTGTGGTTCTCGGGCCCAATTTGGGAGGGCTGATGAATGCCACCTTCGGGAATGCCACTGAATTAATTATTGGTTTAGTTGCCTTAAATGCGGGCTTAGTCAGTGTTGTCAAAGCCAGTATTACCGGCTCCATCATCAGTAACCTGCTACTGGTGATGGGGTTTGCTATGTTTTTAGGCGGCATTCGCTATAAGGAACAAAATTTCACCTCGGTGGTAGCGCGTTTGAATGCCTCAGCTATGAATCTAGCGGTGATTGCCATCTTGGTTCCTACCGCAGTCGATGTCACCTCGGATGGGATCGCCGAAGAAACCATGCAAACCTTATCCGGTGCGGTATCCATCGTTTTAATTGTGGTTTACTTGCTCACCCTGCTCTTTTCCATGAAAACCCATTCCTATCTCTATGATGTCGGTTTGGCGGAAAATGAGGAGGAAGGGGAAGAAGAACCCCATGAACAGCCGAATCTCGTTTTGTGGAGTCTGGTGCTGCTGGTGGCAACTGTGGTGGTTGCCGTGGAATCGGAGCTATTGGTGGATTCTTTAGAAGAGGCAACCTCTTATTTAGGCTTAACTGCTTTGTTTACCGGGGTGATTGTGGTTCCCATTATTGGTAATGCGGCTGAACATGCCACCGCAGTCACCGTCGCCATGAAGAATAAGATGGAATTGTCGGTTTCTGTGGCTATGGGATCGAGTTTACAGATTGCCCTGTTTGTGGCTCCGGTTTTAGTGTTAGCGGGAGTATTTTTTCACCAACCCATGGATCTCGATTTTAATCCTTTCGAGTTAGTGGCAGTGGTTGTGGCTGTCCTACTGGCGAATTCCGTTAGTTCTGATGGTCGTTCCGATTGGTTGGAAGGCTCCCTGTTACTTGCTACTTATGTGGTTTTAGGGTTAGCGTTCTTCTTCCATCCGGCGATCGAAGGATTAGGTTAATCTCCAACTTCTGATATCAAGTCCGCTTAAATTGGATTCAAGAAGCGGGCAAGATGCCCGCACTCCTCGAATTCTTCGATCTGACTGGAGTGGGAGCATCTTGCTCCCTGGATTTTTAATTCGGGTATTTCCGCTTCGCGGACATGAATAAGCGGACTTGATATAACTGAATCTTTTGAGACTTATCCCCATCTTCCGGTGAAACTGATTCAATATGTTAAGAAGACTCGCAATGACTTAATCATAGATAAATAGCCGGATTTGATATTACGATTCATTGCACACTCAGATGATATTCGATGATTTTCTTTTAGAATACGGAAATCTGGTGTTTTCTGGTCTGTATTTTTATAATTTTTTTTACCGATAAGGCTCTGCATCCCTGGCCCGATCGCCTAGGTCAACTCCCTCCACCCTCTATTCTAATATGAAACTTCCTAATTTACAACTCAGTAAATTTGCTGCAAAAGACCCTACTGCGGCTAAAACTGAGATAGATAGTTTATCGGAAAACCTGCTGTTAAAAATAGTGGTTGGCATCATGACTTTAGGGGTCAGTATGGCAACTTACTACAGCTATCAAATTTTGCGAAATTCTTACCTGGAAAGTTTAAAGCAAAATGCCATATTGGAAGTACAGCAAGGAGTCGATCGCGTCGATAAATGGCTAGGCATCCAAAAAGCCGAAAATGCTGCTATTGCTGCGAGTCCAACATTACGGACAATGGATTGGTCTCAAGTGGAACCCTATATGCGATCGGAAGAAGCAAGATCAAAAGACTTTTTTTACTTTGCAATGGTTTATCCCGATGGTTCCTACTATAATACCAAGGTCGGATTTGCCAAGGGTAAGAACCTCAAAGATCGCGAACATATTCAGATTGCCATGACGGGGAAAAACTCGGTCTCCGATCCGATCGTCTCTCGGACTATGGGCATAAATATAGTAGTCGTCGGCGCTCCCGTTCCATCGGAAAGTGAAACGCCTGCCGGTGTACTCACTGGTATTATGTCTTTAGAACGAGTCACTAAAGTCGTGACCGACCTCAAATATGGAGAGGGGAGTTATGCCTTCGCTCTCAACTCAGAAGGCAAACCGATTATTTATGCAGGCGATCGCGCCGAAGAAGTCGTACAAAAGGAACAACACCCAGATTTCCAACCTCTCACCCAGCAAATCATGAGGCAGGAAAGGGGCATTGAATTGATGCAACTCGACAACAAAAAGGTTTATATCGCCCACGTTCCCATCAGAGAAGCCAACTGGTCGATCGCCCTCGTCATTCCCAGGGAGAATATCGAATCTCAACTTAGACCCCTAGAAGTTATCGCCTTAGTCGTAGCCGGACTCACCATCGCCACCATCGCGATCCTCCAACAAGTGCAAAGCTTCAAGCAACGGCAGCTACAACGTTCCAAAGAAGCAGCCGATGCCGCCAACCAAGCCAAAAGCACCTTCATCGCCAACATGAGTCACGAGTTGCGAAGTCCCCTCAACGCCATCCTCGGTTTCACTCAAATTATGACCCGCTCTCAAACCCTGCCCAAAGAGCATCAAGAAAGTGTCAGCATCATCAACCGCAGTGGCGAACACCTGCTCACGTTAATTAACAACGTCCTCGACCTCTCCAAAATCGAAGCTGGGCGCGTCACCCTCAACGAAAAAAACTTTGACCTCCACCGCCTCCTCGATGACATCCACGATATGTTCCAACTCAAAGCCACAGATAAAGGCTTGCAATTGCTGTTAGAACCAGCCCCCAATCTCCCCCGCTACATTCGCGCCGACGAAGTAAAACTGCGGCAAATCCTCATTAACCTGATTAACAACGCCCTCAAATTTACCGAACAAGGGGGCATCTGTGTCAGAAGTCAAAGGATTAATGGGGCTAAAATTGCCTTTGAAGTGGAAGACACAGGCCCAGGCATCGCCCCAGAAGACCTCGATAAACTCTTTGAAGCGTTTAGTCAAACTCAAAGCGGCAAGCAATCCCAAGAAGGAACCGGTTTGGGATTATCCATCAGTCGTCAATTCGTTCAAGTGATGGGGGGCGAAATGCAGGTTAGTTCCCAAGTGGGTAAAGGAACGATCTTTACTTTTGAGATTGCCTACACAGAAGTCGCAGCAACAGAAATCGAAAGTCAGGAGGTTAACCAACGCCGGATTATTGCTTTGGAGCCAGACCAACCCCGCTATCGCATCCTCATTGTTGATGATAAACCAGTCAATCGACAATTGCTCGTTAAACTCCTGAATCCTTTAGGTTTCGAGGTTGCCCAAGCGAGTAACGGCAAAGAGGCAGTGGAAATCTGGGAGCAGTGGCAACCGGACTTAATCTGGATGGATATGCGGATGCCGGTGATGAATGGATTTGAAGCCACTCAAACGATTAAAGCGACTACAGCAGGACAAGCGACGGCCATCATTGCTTTAACAGCCAGCGTCTTAGAAGAGGAACGAGCAGTCGTCGTCTCTGCCGGATGCGATGATTTCTTGCGTAAACCGTTTCGCGAAGATGATATTTTTAAGATGATGGAGAAGTATTTAGGGGTGCGCTATGTGTATGAGGATATCACTCAGTCACGGCAGGAAATTCTCCAGGAAACGGAGGTATTAACTTCAGAAAATATACTCGCTTTACCGCCAGAATTGCAGGTGCAATTACGGAGGGCAGTCGTCAGTGCCAGCAAGCGAGAAATAACGGCTGTAGTTGAGGCAATTGCCAGGGAAAATGCGGCTTTAGCGGAGGCGATCGCCAATTGCTTCCATAATTTTGAATACGATAAAATTTTGAACCTAATCCCCCAGGAGATTAGTTAACTATGAACAATGATAATTTACCTCTAGGTCAAATTGCTGTAGTTGACGATACGGCAGCTAACTTGCATCTACTCTGTAATTTGTTGGAGGATGCGGGTTATGATGTGCGTCCTTTTCCTAGGGGTAAACTCGCTCTTGAGGGAATCGCTTATTCTCCCCCAGATTTAGTTTTGCTGGACATCCAGATGCCAGAAATCAATGGCTACGAAGTCTGCGAGAAACTCAAAGCTCAAGAATTAACTCAAAATATTCCCATAATTTTTATTAGTGCCTTAAATGAAACCTTTGATAAGGTAAAAGCCTTTCAAGTAGGTGGGGTAGACTATATTAGCAAGCCGTTTCAAGCAGAGGAAGTTTTGGCGCGGGTAGCCACTCATATAAACCTCTACCAAATCAAGAAAAAATTACGAGAAACGAATATTATCCAAGGGGAAAAACTCGCGGAGCAAAATATCCAACTTCGACAACTCAATCAATCTTTAGAGAAGGCTAACCAAGAATTACAAAGGCAATACGATCAATTACAGAAAACTCAATTACAACTGATTAAAACTGAGAAAATGTCAACTCTGGGAGGTTTGGTGGCAGGGGTGGCACACGAAATCAATAATCCTCTGAATTTTATCCAGGGTAATCTTAAGTATGCCCTGGGATATATTGATGACTTACTTGGTCATTTAGATCTCTATCAACAGGAATATAAGCCTACACCTGGCATTGAAGAAAATGCGGAGGATATAGAGCTGGATTTCTTGATTGAAGACCTTCCTAAGCTGATTAGATCTATGGTGGAAGGGGTAGAGCGAATCGGGAAAATTAGTACATCTTTGCGAACGTTCTCTCGCACAGATACGGATAAGGAAACAGAATTTAATTTGCACGAAGGACTCAATAGTACGCTGTTAATCTTAAAGTATCGCCTCAAAGCTAACGAACAACGGCCGGCTATTGAAATTGTCAAAAAGTATGGGGATCTACCTGCCGTTAAATGCCATGCTGGGCAAATTAATCAAGTGTTTATGAATCTTTTGGCTAATGCGATCGATGCTCTCGATGAAAGCAATGCAGGGAAAACATTTGAAGAGATACAAAAAGATCCCAATCGCATTACCATTGAAACGAAATTAAGCGAAGATAAGAAGAATATTCTGGTAGGTATTACCGACAATGGGAAGGGAATGGCAGATGAAGTGAAAACACGCATTTTCGAGCAAGGATTTACCACGAAGGAAGTGGGCAAAGGAACGGGATTGGGGATGGCGATCGCTCACCAAATTGTGGTCACAACCCACGGGGGAACCCTGACGGTTGACTCTGAACTAGGTCAGGGAACAAAATTTGGCATTCACTTGCCGATCTAGGGTTGGCTCAATAAAAGGGCACTCTCGCTCAAATCCTTAAAAATGGGAACTATAGCGTGAAAAACGGTTTTCCCATTACCGATTACCCATTATCGATTACCGCGCAAAGCGCTATATAATGCACTAAAAGCCATGCTAAAAGCGCGATCGCTCATGCCTGAATCTTCTGTTTCTCCCGCTTCCTTAACGTTTGCTGTCAGCTTAGATGCGGCTCCTCCAGAGGAGTCCCCGGATCAACCCGTGGAGGCTGCACCTTCAGAACCCCCTGCAAATCTTGAAGAGACTTCACACGAAGGCGATCATCTCGAAGATGCAGCAATAGATGACCAACAATTGCCTCCCGAACAGCAGCAGTTGAAAGATATTCCGGTGCGCTTGAAGTCCCAAGGCTCCCATTTTTGCTTGGTTTTACCGCCAGAGGGAGAATTAAGCTGTACTTGGACGGAGTTGTTTCAACAACTTCAGGTGTTGCTTAAAGGGAGCGATCGCCTGCGAGAATCGAATGTACCGGTTCATTTAATCTCCCAAGACCGTTTATTAGATATGCGCCAATTGCAGGCGATCGCCGATATCCTGAAACAATCCCAGCTTGAGCTAGAACAGGTGGAAACCCAACGCCGCCAAACCGCCGTAGCAGCAGCCACTTGTGGCTATTCGGTGCAACAGGTAACCCGCAAAGATCCCCTCAAGTCGGCTTCCTCCCAACCCCTACAACTGCAAGAAGAGCCTCTCTATCTACAGACTACCTTGCGATCGGGCGTGGAAATTCGCCATAAAGGAACCGTCATTATCCAAGGCGATGTCAATCCCGGAGCCTCTGTGGTCGCCGATGGCGATATCCTGGTTTGGGGAAGACTGCGGGGTGTAGCCCATGCAGGGGCGATCGGCAACCCCGAATGTGTCATCATGGCCTTAGATATGGAACCGACTCAAGTGCGAATTGCCGGTCAAGTCGCCAGAGCGCCCCAACATTCCTTACCCAAACCCTATCCAGAAGTCGCCTACGCCACCCCCGAAGGCATTCACATCGCTGGAGCCATGGAGTTTCACAAAGTTCGTCAGGCTCTAGCCGATGAACAACCCGAAGTTTAACCCCATCTGTTAAAACCCTAAACTGCCTTGCTATAATCAACAGCCGTGACCCTGCCAAAGAAATCGCCATCATGAGCCGTATTATCGTCGTTACATCAGGAAAGGGAGGAGTAGGTAAAACCACCTGCACCGCTAATTTAGGAATGGCTCTGGCTCAACGGGGACGAAGAGTTGTCCTGGTTGATGCCGATTTTGGGTTGAGAAATTTGGATCTCCTCTTAGGTTTGGAAAACCGCATCGTCTATACAGCAGTCGAGGTGATTGCCGGAGAGTGCCGCTTAGAGCAAGCTTTAGTGCGAGATAAGCGTCAGTCGAAGTTGGTGCTGTTACCCGCAGCCCAAAATCGCACCAAAGATGCTATTACTCCGGATCAAATGGCTAAGTTGGTTCATCGCTTGAGTCCTAGTTTTGATTATGTGATCGTCGATTGTCCGGCTGGAATTGAAATGGGATTCCAAAATGCGATCGCCGCAGCACAAGAAGCCGTCATTGTCACCACACCAGAAATTGCGGCAGTGCGGGATGCTGACCGGGTGATTGGTCTTTTGGAAGCCAACAGTATTCGCAAAATTCGCTTAATTGTCAATCGCATTCGCCCAAACATGGTGGAAGCCAATGACATGATGTCGGTTCAGGATGTTCAGGAAATCCTGGCCATTCCCCTAATCGGTATGATTCCCGATGATGAACGGGTGATTGTGTCCACGAACCGAGGGGAACCCTTGGTACTTTCGGCTGCTGGAGAGTCCTCCTTACCAGGGATGGCCTATGGTAATATTGCTCGCCGTCTGGAAGGGGAAAAAGTTCCGTTTCTGGATTTGGCTCCCCCCCAAGGCAATTTCTTCAGTCGCTTGTTTCAGATGTTCCGCAAGGGATAAGTGCGGTGAATTTCTTTTTCCCATTGCCTTTTGCCTTTTGCCTTTTGCCTTTTGCCTCTTGCCTTTTGCCTATTCCCCTAACTCCCTATGTTAAACGATCTTCTAGAACGCCTTTTTCCCTGGACTACTCGCCCGTCTAGTCGTGAGGCGGTGAAAGAGCGGTTGAAGTTGGTACTCGCTTATGACCGAGCGGGGATTAGTCCGGGGATGTTGAATGCCATGCGGGATGATATTTTGGCGGTGCTGTCTCGCTATGTGGAGATTGATGACGAACAATTGGAGTTTGCCATAGAAAATAGCGATCGCACTACAGCTTTAATTGCGAATTTTCCCATTCGCCGGATTAAAAAGACGGCTGAACCGGAACCGGAAAATTCTTCCTCCGAGGAAGAGAGCAGCCCCAACTCTCCTGCTCTGGAAGAGTCGGCCGAAGTATTGGCTGAAGAATCCCTTGAAGAATCGCTTGAAGAATCGGCTCCGGAATTAGAGGAGTTATTTGTCGAAGATGCGCCCCTAGAATCGCCTGAACCTCCTCCTAGTACGTCAGCTCCAGCAAAAAAGGAAGAAAAGGAGATAGAGTCTTCTGCACCCTCTGAACCCACAGAATCCCCTAAAAAAACAGATTTACCCCCGAAATCCAGCCAAAAACAACGAAAATCGCCCAAATCTGAGTAAGATAAAGTGAATCGTGTTACTTTGTCTTACGAATGAACCTGGAATCTGATGCACAAAAAACCACTTTTGACTCCTTAAGTGCTTGTGTCAAAGCACTGGGTCTCGCTCAGATTGAGCGCCATATCTTCATTTGCGCCGATCAGAGCGTTCCTAAATGTTGCGATCGCCAACAGAGTCTTGAATCTTGGAATTATCTCAAAACTCGCTTAAAAGAGTTGAAATTGGATCGGCCCACTCCAGAACGGCCGGCGAGTATTTTTCGCTCTAAGAGTCATTGCCTACGAGTTTGCCAGAACGGCCCGATTCTCGTGGTTTATCCTGATGGGGTTTGGTATCATAGCTGTACACCAGATGCGATCGAGCGGATTATTACAGAACATCTCCTAGGCAATCAGGTGGTTGAAGACCATGCCTTCCTGATCCATCCCTTGCCCAATGCTTCCGTAATTTCATCATGAGTTTTCAGGAAATTCGGATATTCGGAGAAAAA
This sequence comes from Roseofilum halophilum BLCC-M91, assembly GCF_030068445.1. GTDB lineage: Bacteria > Cyanobacteriota > Cyanobacteriia > Cyanobacteriales > Desertifilaceae > Roseofilum > Roseofilum halophilum. The sequence continues at coordinate 25,734 of NZ_JAQPOK010000036.1, forward strand.
AATCAGTAAATTCCGCAGAAAAATTATTGGATCATCTGATTATTTCCGCAAAAGTACGCTATAATCAAAAAAAACAACTGAGCTTATATCAGTATATTTACCAAAATACCTAATCTGACCCTCAGTTCTCGAATCTCGGAGAAGTCTCAGGTATTTTGGGACAAGGCAGAAACTCGAACGTTCTTCCTATTGATTTCCTGAAAATAGAGGAATATACTGAATAAACAGTAGTTGATAATGAAGTAAATGAGGTTATACGGATATGACAACTGACCAAAAGCAATTACTGCTGATTGACGACGATCCCAACTTAATTCTGTTGGTGCAAGATTACCTAGAATTCCGGGGATACGAAGTGACAACAGCCGAAAATGGTCAAAAAGCGATCGATATCTTACAGCAGCAAACTCCAGATATGATTATCTGTGATGTGATGATGCCGGAAATGGACGGTTATGAGTTTGTGCAAAAAGTCCGGGAAAATGAGAACACGGCCTGGATTCCCGTCCTGTTTTTGTCAGCTAAAGGCCAAAGTCAAGACCGGGTGAAAGGGTTGAGTAAAGGAGCTGATGTCTACATGGTCAAACCCTTTGAACCCGAAGAACTCGTGGCCCAAGTTGAATCTTCCCTCAAACAGGCCTCCCGGATGATGCATTATCCCTACAAAGGGAATAATAGTGAAGTTAATTTCCCCAAAGTACCTGAAGATGTGACCCTAACACCTACGGAGCGCAAAGTGGTACAGAAAGTAGCCCAAGGCAGTTCTAATCGCGAAATTGCCGAGATCTTAAATGTGAGTCAACGCACCGTAGAAAGCCATGTCTCTAATATGTTGGGTAAAACCAATTTGCACAACCGCACCGAGTTAGCTCGTTGGGCCATGGAAAATAATCTAGCTTAGGGCAGCAATTAGGTTAACCGAATTAATCATAAGGGTTGCATCTTGACTTGAGGTTTTCCTTCTCAATTGCACAGTCTGAAGCCACAACTCTACTCCTCCAAACCACCTTTGGACTGTTGCTCCATCGATATTCCCTTCCTTTAAGATCGGGGAGTGACAAGGAGATCCAATTTCTGATATACTGCTCTAAGCATGAGTCTGCTGGTGTAACTCAGTTGGTAGAGTAGCTGATTTGTAATCAGCCTGTCAGGAGTTCGAGTCTCCTCACCAGCTTTTCTATGAATGCAGTCACAGGGAGACTTTCACCCCTGACAGGCTAATCATCAGCTACTGCATCTGCCTAAAATCTGCCTAAATCCAACATAACACCCCCCAATATGGGAGTAGGACTTACCCAATTGCCGGTGAGCTGTGCAAATAATTCACACAGTTCACGTAAAGTGGCATCTTGCCCGCTTCTTGAATCCCATTTTCATGTCCGCTTGCGGAAACCGGACTTGATATCACATCTTAAGGCATATTTTTAAAGATATGGCGTAAATCCCATTGATGTTCGCAGTTATATCCTTTTTCTATCCACTCTTGTACATCAGAGTCCACAAGCCGATACAATTGGTCACAACTCGGTTGATAAAACTGGCTAATTCCTGCCCAGATGAGGCTGCGAACTACATCTAATGCGGTTTTCAAAGGAGATTCGGTATTTCCAGGAATGCCTTTTTCTTTGACGGTATAGGTTTCCATCCAAATGCCATGACTACCGAGGATAATTTGTCCTAACCATTGGGCGCGGGGGAGATGGCGAGCCGAGGTGATCATTTGTAGGTGATGAACCCCCCAGTTTTTGAGAATGGGTAAGGTATAGTAAAAGTTTTCAAAGGTGGCATTGGCGCAGCGCTCTAACCACACTTGATTTTGGGGTGCAGCGTTGACTTCAAATAGGCGTACAATGCAAGGATCGTCGGCTCCTTGGGAGATGAGAATGGGAAGGTTGGGATGATCTTTGGCTACTTGCGTGATATGCATTTCTCGACGAATGCTGCCCCCTAGCATTAAATAGGCATCGAGGGGGGATTGGGAAGCAATAGAAAGTTTTTGGGAGGTGGCGATCGCCCACCCACTGCCAACGACTATCATCAGGCTAAGGAGTACCCAAGTGCCCAATCGCAACCAACGACGCAGCACAGGAGAAGTTAATCTTGCCCAAATCTTCATGACTACCTCCATAACATTGGCTAGGGATGGGATTCTGAGTATAGGCGATCGCCATTTTCCTTAGTGGATGTAAAGTTATGTTATGTTCCCTGGCCTAACTTGGGGAAAAGTGGCACACAATAGGGAAAGTGAGCTATTCGTCTTGAAGTAGAATCAAAGAGCTTCCTGGAGCATTTTGCATTCTTCAATCGACTCAGTATTCCTACCCAGTACATCAGTTGATGGGTAAAACTGAAGATAAAAACTCAATAGGACAGCTCACTCTCTAACCTCGATCGCGGCTAATCCCAATGAACTGGTATAAAAACTGCTTAAAACCACTTCAGATTGCGTTGCTCACGGGTACACTGACCACCACAGCAACCCTATCTTTACTCGGTACAGCCTGGTGTCAATCAGTCCGTGCAGCCTTACAGGATAGTCCCAAAGCAATTGTGGATGAAACCTGGCAAATTGTAAACCGTGAGTATGTTGATCCCGATTTTAATCAAGTGGATTGGTTGAATGTGCGACAGGAACTCCTAGATCGCCAGTATACTAGCCCCGACCAAGCCTATAGAGCCATTCGCGCGGCCTTAGAACAACTCAACGACCCCTATACCCGTTTTCTTGACCCCAACCAGTTTAAGCGACTCACCGAGCAAACCTCTGGAGAGTTATCTGGGGTGGGTATTTCCTTAGAAATCCATCCCCAAACTCGCCGATTGACCGTGATTCAACCTTATGATAAATCCCCAGCGTTGAAAGCCGGTATTCTCCCTGGAGATATCATTTTAGCCATTGATGGCCAGTCTACGGAGGGCATGTCTTTGCAAACAGCCAGCCAACTGATTCGAGGAGATGTGGGGAGTAAGGTAAAACTGAAATTAACCCGGCCGGGATGGGGCCCCTTTGAGTTAGAGGTTGTGCGAGCTACGGTGGAAGTGCCTTCTGTTAACCATGAAGTTAAACAAGAGGGTTCCTTACGAGTGGGTTATATTCGCTTAGATGAGTTTAGCTCCCATGCGGCTGAACAAATGGAGCGCTCGATTAAAGATTTAGAACATCAAAATGTGGATGGGTTTGTGCTAGATTTGCGCGGTAACCCAGGGGGATTATTAGAATCAAGTATTGAAATTGCTCGTATGTGGCTCGATAGTGGGGCGATTGTTAGTACGATTGACCGTAATGGGAATCGGGAGTCTGTGCGAGCGAATCGTACTGCGTTAACGAAACGGCCCTTAGCGGTTTTAGTGGATCAGAAATCGGCTAGTTCGAGTGAAATTCTCACGGGCGCTCTGCAAGATAATCATCGGGCTAAAATAGTGGGAACGAAAACCTTTGGTAAAGCCTTGGTGCAAGCGGTTCATTCCCTCTCCGATGGCTCCGGATTGGCGGTTACGGTTGCCCATTATTACACGCCGAAGGGAACGGATATTAGTAAAATGGGGATTACTCCGGATGTGGCGATCGAGTTGAGTCAGCGAGATCAACGGCGCTTGGTGCAAAATGCCCGTTTACGAGCTACGTCTTCCGATCCCCATTATACCCAGGCGATCGCCTCTTTAACGGCTCAATTGTCTCCCAAACCCTTAGCCACGACGTTTGAAATGAGGCCATAGATAGTAGTGTGAGCATCTTGCTCACTGCCTTTCTCTAGGGAGGAAGATGTAGTGGGAGCATCTTGCTCATACCCTTTCTCTAGGGAGGAAGATGTAGTGTGAGCATCTTGCTCACTGCTTTTCTCTAGGGAGGAAGATGTAGTGTGAGCAAGATGCTCACTGCCTTTCTCTAAGGAGGAAGATGTAGTGTGGGCATCTTGCTCGCTGCCTTTCTCTAAGGAGGAAGATGTAGTGTGAGCATCTTGCTCACTGCCTTTCTCTTGCCCGCTTGTTCGATATCAAAGCTATAGCAAGGCGCGATCCCATTCTGCAACCTGACTACCAATTACCCATTACCTATTACCTATTACCGCGCGTTTCATGTCTGCGAAGCAGAAAGCGCTATAACTGAATTATCGCGATCGCCGCCTACCCCACGAAGCACTATAAAATAGTTTTTCCAGATAAAGAAATTGGTCTTCTAAGTTCTCGTTTCCCGGTTGGGGTTGCCAGGCAGTGGTTTGCACCCCTAGAGCTTGATGAAGTTCCCATTTATAATTAAAGGATTGACCGGTTAATCGCTCAATGGCTGAGAATTGTTCTGGAGTTAAGGCTTGGGAATCAATTTTGTTAATCGCTTCTGGGGTAATGTGCAGGGGATAGAGTTCTGCTGCTGCCATTACCTGGGATTCTTGTTTTGGGGTTAAGCTGGCAACCCGTCTTAAGGCAGTGCGAAAATTAACTGGTTTAGTCAGGGTTTGACCTTCTAAGGGGGCAATTTCGGTCGTGGGTACGCCTTTTTGTTGTAGATGCATTAACACGGGTTCGGAGATGCGAAAGTGGATCTCCTCATACACGGGTTGGTTAAAGACATTTTGGACAATAAAGAGGAGAATAATACTGATTAAGGTGGCGATCGCCGGAGTCGAAACCCAACCCGATCCTATTTCCCCTAAAACTCGCCAGCGAATTTGCCTTACTCCTCGCATCCCCTGTAATAGTCCAATGCCAATCACTGCACCAATTACCGCTTGAGAACTCGATACCGGAATCAGGGGAATGGGGGGCACTCCGAGGCTAATAAACGTTTGTTGTAATTCCCTTGAAGAGAAGACGAATAAGACTAAAGAATGGGCAACCACCACCACAAAGGCGGCAATGGGGGATAATTTCATTAAACTGCCGCCCACGGTCATCATCACTCCTCTAGAGTAGGTATAGACTCCGATCGCAATGGCAATACCTCCCAGGAGAAATAATTGTTGTGTTGAACTCACGCGCACCATCGTTCCCAAGTGAAACTCGGTAAACGGAGACGAAGGAATAAACACCCCCATTACATTACCAATATTATTCGCGCCCAAGGCATAGGAGCCGAAAATTCCCGCTAAAATCAACCCCCAACGGGTATATAAATCCAATTGCAGTAAATGGGGTTTTGTGCGATTAATCATCATCGCGATCGCGCGATATAAAATAGCGGCAAATATCGCCCCTAAAACCGGACACGCCACCCAAGTGAGGGCAATTTTCGATAACACCCCTAAATCCGTAATTGCACCGCTAAAGAGATTCCAACCAATAATCGCCCCCACCACCGCTTGAGAGGTAGACACCGGTAAACCTAACTGGGTCATCCAAAACACCGTCATAGCGGCTGATAATGCCACTGTAAACGCTCCCGGCAGAGCATTTAACGATCCGAGTTCTCCCAAGCCTCCGGCAGCCCCTGCGCCCCCAATAACCGCCCCTAAAATCACAAAGACACTGCATAGAAACGCGGCTGTGGAAAAGCGAATCATGCGACTGCCAACCGCAGTGCCGAAGACGTTTGCAGCATCATTAGCACCGAGAGACCATCCTAAGAATAGCCCACTGGAGAGGAAGATAAAAGCGGCGATCGCATCCATGATGGTAATGGGTAATGGGTAATGGGTAATGGGTAATTAGTAATGGGTAATGATGTTACCCTGCCAAGAGCTATAATGCTCGTTTAATGGCATAAATGGATAGCTTATCCGCCACATCTTCGGAGGCATCGGCTAATGCATCAATCACATCAATGACATCTCGCAATTGGGTTTTATGAGCCAAAGGTAAAACGGAGCGAAAAATCCCCCGTTTCAGGCGAAAAGAAATCTGATCCGCTTCTGCTTCGTAAACCCGGACTTTATAGGCGTAGTCGCGGACGGTTCTGGGGTCGCGAAAAAAGGCGCGAGAGGTGAGAACAATAGTTTCCAAACACTTGACTCCCATGGAAACCAACTGCTTAAAATCACTATGATAGGGAGTGGGAATAATCGGTTCTTCAATCATCAAATTTTGAAAATTATCCCCAATTAAGCCAATCAGATAATACAAATCTTCGAGCAAACTCAAAACATCTCCCCGCGCATCGGGAATGAGCATTTCCGTGTAGAGTTCCGCTTCAATTTCCCGGCGCAAGGTATTACAGCGATGTTTCACTTGGTCGATTTGTTGCATTTTTTCTTCGCACCCTGGGGTGAGAGCTTCAGTCTCTAGGTAGAGTACCATACCCATCTCAAAGTACATCCCCCCTTCCGAGAGGCGATCAAAAAATTCATTCAGTTGATTTTCGATGAATTTGGTTTTACCAAACAGGGGGAGTGATGAGTGATTCATAGCTGCTAAAATTTTACTCCTCTAGAGCAGTATAAGCAATAAGGTAATTAAGGATATAAAACTTCTTGGGGAATCACTTCCGGATCGAGAGTGGTACTTGTCCAGATCGCTCGAAGGGTTGGATTTCCACCCTGGTTAATCCATTCGATTTTAATCGGATATTTTTCTCCCCTTTGCAGAGTAATTTTAGGGACAGGATTTTCTGAATCTTCAGCATCAAAAACCAATTGATTATCAACCCATATCTTACCAGAATCTTGGGCTTTTTTCAAGTACAGATAAAATTGATGGTCTTCACTAAATCTGGCTTGCACTTCACCTTCCCACACCATCTTAAAATCATCGGGTGCAACCCCAGAGATAGGGGAAGGGTTATAGGGTTCGATGTCAATTTTGGAAAAGGTAAACTCGCCCAGAGCTGATTTACCCTCGATATTTTGATAGAGAGTTCCTGTTAATCCGGTTCCAGAGAATCCTATGGTTTCGACGGGTTGATCTAGCTTCAATTGACCGGTTGCTTGTTGAATTTTGTCCCATCCCAGGCTTTCATAAACCGGTAATCCTCCCGTTTGCGGGCCAATCCAAAACCGGCGACCATCGGCCAATTCTGTTAAGGCAAATCCCTGAAAATCTTGATGATAAGAGGCTTGATAAACGGAATCCGGATAATTATCTAAGGTACGCTGGTCTAACAGGGGGCCAATAAATAATCCATCTTGGGTATAAACGGCGGCTGGCGTATAGTCTTGATCGACGACAATCACTGTATTATCGGGGCCAGAGCGCACATGCATGGGATAATAGAGTTTGCCGCTATCTTTTTCTCGATGATCGAAGACTTTACGGGAAATCAAGCCTAAAAGTTCTTGATTTTCATTCCATTTGATCAGGCGATTGACGCGATTTTGGCTACTGGGCCAGCGTCCTCCTAAGCTTTCATGAATGGTGAGATGGGATTGACTGACGAGATAGATATTACCCTGTCGATCGCGCTCTAATTCTCTTCCCCAATAGGCATTATTTACAGACTCAGGGATTGGGGGGCCGGGTTCGATGTTTTGCAGGTTGTAAAAGGGGATTTTGGGATTAGTTCCGAGCCATTCGGCTACGGGGACTTTATACCAAGCAAATTGGGGATCGGAACTGCCAAAGTTTTGGGTGGGTAAATAATAGTTAAATTGGTCATCCCAAGCACCTTCACCGGCGAAATTCCAGCGAAAATCCTGGGGATAGAAGAGGAATTCTTCGGGTTCCATGAGGCCATTTTGATTGCGATCGCCCCAAGCAAAGCTTCTCGGTGCTTGACCCAAGTCCTGAAACCCTTGCGATCGCACCGCTTCCACCCATGGCGCGGGAAAACCGTCTTCTCCAGACCCCCTCCACAGGTCACTATTGGGGTCGTGAATGACGGTTGTGGTTAAGGAAACGGGCCATAATTTCCCTTCCTGGCGATCGACTCTTAAAATAGCCGGTCTTTTCGTCGCGAATAAATAGAGTTCATCTTGCCAATACACCGGTTGCCAACGGGAACCGATCGCCCGATTTTCCACAAAGAGCTTATCCCCCGGTTCTGCAAAGGAATAGACCTCTAACACCTCCCAGGTTCCTTCATCTACATTCAGCCGGAGCTTAACTACCTCTGGAGCATGACCGGTTAACCAAATAATGCTGGGGTCTTTGGGGTCAACCGTGGGCACTAGATAATAACTTAATCCCCCAAACCAGGCACTTAAAACCGAGCCATCCGCGCTGCCAATATGGGAGGTTTGCCGAGGATACCTCCCCGGCTCTGTCGTATAAAATCCACCGCGCTGATCCGCCGTCACATCCGCCAGATCCCCGAATAACTCCTGTTGATAGACCCCAAAGGGTCGCCGCTCTGAGCCATATTCCTGTACCTTGCGAAACTCCCGGTCATAGCGCCAAACCTGAGACCCTTGGCTGGTTTCATTCAGATATAAATCCCCGGTGGTATGGTCGAGATCGAGGGCAACAACCCCCTGTAAGCCAGTGATTTGAGTCTCCTGAATGCCTGACACGGGATCGACAAAGATGACTCGACCTTGAGTATGAACCAGGACAGCTCCTTGGCGATCGCCGCTTACTGCCGTCACCCCATTCACCCCCTCTAACCCCTTAACCGTCCCTAAAACCATACTCGGATTCTCTGGATCGAGCCATCGGATTTCCCCTAAATCGGGCAAAACCACGACTAAATTATCACCTTCAATATCAACATCACTAACCTGAATTCCGCCCTCCGTAATTTGCCAGTCTCCTGCCGGTTGTCCCGTATCCGCCGTTACCACCCTAATCCAATGGGTTTCCGTATTCCCTCCCCCCTCATCCTTAAGCAAATACACCTTACCCCCTCCCGCCGCCAACCGTTTCAGACGGCCCCCTTTGTAATACTGCTCTTTCGTCCAAATTTGCTCTTTACCATCCGGGGAATGCTTCACCACCATTGGAGGCACTTCTGTCACCCTTGCGCCAAAGTAAACCCCAGAATCATCCACAGCCACGGTTCCCACACCGGTATGTTCTCCGGGCCATAAATGATACGATTCTGATGGCGGATTCACGCCAATATGGGTCACATAGCGGGAAGTAAACCCCGGATGAGTCACCCGTTTCCAAGTATACTCACCCGCAGGCGCAGGATTTCCTTCCCCATCCAAGCCATCCCACCTTACCTGATGGGTTCCCGCTTCATAGGGTTCACCCCTCAGCACTTCCCGCACCAAAACCCCTTCGGCATTAAAAATACCCAAAGAAACCCGGCGTTTTTCCGTAAGGGTAAACTCTAGGGTGCGTCCAGCAGGGATGACTGCTTGCGTAATTGAGGGGTCATTTGTTTCTAAAGTTTGACACCCAGAAAGGACTACTCCTGTGGTTAATCCGAGAATCAGTAAGGGGAGATAAAGAGAGAGACGCATGGCTTTTTAAATGAATAGACAGGGGGACGCGGAGACACGGGGATAGGGGCTATAGCCTGAAAAAACGGTTTTCCATTACCCTTCTGCCCTTTTGCCGCCCATAACCCCTTAAGGCCGCAATTGTTTCCAGAGTTGACGAATGAGACCAATGGTTAATCCGGGCATTTCCAATTGGGGAGTCAGTCCCACATCGTCTAGAGTCATAAATCGTTTCACATATTCGGGATTTAGACCCGCGAGACGTTGACCGATTTCGGGGCCAGTAAATTGAGATTTTTTCCCCCAAAGGATGGCGGTAGGAGTCGTTAAACGGGGCATATATTTGGCTAAATCAAAGCATAAATCCCCCCGCACAAAAGAGAGGGCAGCGTATTCTGCATTCGGTTGTGTCGCCGATTCGAGATAGGCTTCGATGATTTGGCTGTAGATGCGATTGCTTTGGGCAAATTGGCGATTTTCCAGAAAGGAAGCAATTCCGGCTTCGGTGGCGATCGCACTGCTATAAACCAATTTATCTAAAACCGGAAGTTTAATCAATTGGGCAAATAAACTGGCGCTATAATCTTGGCCAAAATCCGATAATCCTGCCGGAGTGGTTAGAATCAGAGACTCGAATAACTCAGGATACTCAATCGCTACCCGAATCACCAACGCTGCGGTTAAAGAAGAGGCAATCACCGTGCAGGGTTCGTCACAGGTGAGTTCGAGGAATTCCCGAATGGTGGTCAGATAATCCTCAATGGTATAGTTGCGCTCTGGATGCTCGGAACGACCCCAACCGATTAAATCGGGAGCGAGGGTATAATATTGGGGGGCGAATGCGGGATACACCTGCGACCACTCATAGGCCGATGACCCTCCCCCAAACCCATGTAAAAACACCAATTTGGGCTGTAGCTTGACCTGAGAATCCCAGAAGGAGTCACTGGGGTGGTAGTAAACCATGCGACCTAAGCTGGTTACCACAGAGTTTTGCTCAAAACCGGGAGGGATAATCATGTACGCTTTGTTCTGTTCTCAATGATTACGCTCCCATTTTAATCAATTTTTGGCGATCGCCTAAGCAGATACAATATTTTGGACGAAGAGAGATGAGGGCAACGATCGCCAACCCTAACCTTTCAAACCACTGCTCGCATCCGTAGACATAATATAGCGTTGCACAAACATAAAAAGCAGTAAAATCGGCAAAATTGAAATCATCGATCCCGCCGCAATTAAACGCCAATCTAACGAAAATGTCCCCGCTAACCGTTGCACACCCAGAGGAAGCGTAAACATTTCCGGTTGATCTAAAATAATCAACGGCCATAAAAAGTCACTCCACGATCCAATAAACACAAAAATCGCCAGAGTCACCAAAGCAGGGCGGACAGCAGGCAACATCACACACCACCAAATTTCCCATTCTGAACAGCCATCCATACGCGCTGCTTCTTCTAATTCCTTGGGCACACCTTGAAAGGCTTGTCGCAAGAGAAAAATCCCAAATGCAGAAGCCAGAGACGGCAACATTACCCCTAAATAAGTGTTTCTTAATCCCAATTGTACCATTAAAATATAGAGGGGAATCATCACAATTTGAAACGGAATCAAAATCGTGGCCACAATGAGGTTAAAAATCAGTTGTCGTCCCTGAAAATTGAGCCGCGCTAAGGGATAAGCCGCCAGGGAACAAAAGAGTAAATTGATCCCCACCGTCAGGGCAGAAATCCAGAAACTATTGAATAAGTAGCGGTCAAAGGGGTTGGTTTGCCAAACCTCCATAAAGTTACTCAGGGTGGGTTCTTCTGGAATTAATTGCGGCGGAAACTCAAAGATATTTTCACCGGCTGATTTCAGGGAGGTACTCCCTAACCACAGTAGCGGCAAGAGCATCATAAATGCTATGATGATCAGTACACTATAGGTTGCTAGAGTCGGCCAGAATTTGGTCTTATGCATAGAAGTTAGGAGAGGAAAAAGGGGGTTATCCTTTGGGACGAGTGCGGGTGCGTCAGCATGTTAATCCATTAAGCCAGAAATTTCAAGAGCCGGTCACTATCCCCAATTGGTCGGAAATTTATTCCCATTTAGATCGCCCTCTCCATCTAGATATTGGTTGTGGACGGGGGAGATTTTTATGGCAAATTGCCCAACAGCAATTAGACTGGAATTTCCTGGGGTTGGAAATTCGGGAACCTCTGGTGATAGAAGCGAATGAATGGCGCGATCGCCAGAATTTAAGTAATCTTCATTATCTCTTTTGTAATGTTAATATTTCCCTGAAAGATATTCTTGGTTCTTTACCGGAAAATGTTGTTCATTATGTAAGCATTCAGTTTCCCGATCCTTGGTTTAAAAATAGACATCAAAAACGGCGGGTGGTTCAGGATGAGTTGGTGGATTTTTTAGCTCAGTTTATCATAGCTGGGGGTCAGGTTTTTCTACAATCGGATGTGGAAGAGGTGGCGTTACAGATGCGAGATTTATTCGATCAACACTCTAGTTTTTCCCGTTCTGATGACTGGTTAGAGGAGAATCCTTTACCGGTGCAAACGGAGCGAGAAATTGCCACCTATGCCAAAGGTGAGCCGGTTTATCGGGTTCTATTTGAGCGGTTGTAGCCCTCATCCCCCAGCCCCTTCTCCCAGGGGAGAAAAAGTCCCTCTCGGAGTGGGAGAGGGAAAATTTTTGGATAATAACTAACAACTATGGCAGAAAAAATAACTTCAGAATTATTCTGTGAAAATCCAGAGCGCCTACAGCAATGTTTGCAAGAAATTCCCAAATTACCAGGGGTTTACTTGATGAAAGATGCAGATCATTTAATTTTATATATCGGTAAATCGAAACACTTAAGAACCCGCGTTCGCTCCTATTTTCGCGATTTCACTAGCCATAATGCTCGCATTGCTTTAATGGTGCGAAAGGTGAGTGATATTGAATGGATTATTACGGATACGGAGGCGGAAGCACTGGCTCTAGAATCAACGCTAATTAAGCGCCATCAACCGCGTTTTAATGTGCTGCTCAAGGATGATAAAAAGTATCCCTATATTTGTATTACCTGGTCAGATGATTATCCCCAAATTTTTATTACCCGCAAGTGTAAACGAAGAAATGGCAAGGATAAATATTATGGCCCCTATGTGGATGGGGGGCAATTGCGGCAAACTTTGGATTTAATTAAGCGAATTTTTCCCCAGCGTCAGCGACAGAAACCGCTTTATAAAGACCGGACTTGTTTGAATTATGATATTGGGCGCTGTCCGGGGGTTTGTCAACAGTTGGTGGAGGTGGAGGAGTATCGGCAAATGATGCAAAAAATTGCCATGATTTTTCAGGGGAGAACGGCTGAGTTGGTGGAGGAGTTGCGGGAGAAAATGCAGGAAGCGTCAGATGCTCTGAAGTTTGAGTTGGCGGCTGGGTTGCGGGATCAAATTCAAGGGTTGCAAGGGCTGAATGGGAGTCAAAAGATGGATTTATCGGACGATCGCATTTCACGGGATGCGATCGCCCTTGCAGAGGACGCAGAACGCTGCTGTATTCAGTTGTTCCAGATTCGCGCCGGTAAATTAGTGGGTCGTTTGGGGTTCTTTACCGAGTCTGGGGAACCGGGGGCGATTGTACAACGGGTGTTAGAGGAGCATTACCAAAGCGCCGATCCCCTAGAAATTCCGGCGGAAATTTTGGTGCAACACCCTTTACCAGATGCAGAGTTTTTGCTAGAGTTCTTGCACCATCACAAGGGTCAAAAAGTTACGATTCATGTTCCGCAACGGCAAAGTAAGGCAGAACTGATCGATTTAGTCTATCGCAATGCCCAAGGGGAGTTAAACCGGATGCAGAAATTGGGCGATCGCACCCAACAAAGCCTCACGGATTTAGCCCAGATTCTCAATTTACCGGCAATTCCCCGACGGATCGAGGGTTACGACATTTCCCATTTACAAGGCTCGAACGCGGTTGGGTCTCAAGTGGTGTTTATTAACGGGATGCCAGCGAAACAATATTATCGCCATTATAAGATCAAAAATCCCACCGTCCAACCCGGTCATTCTGATGATTTTGCCTCCCTTGCAGAAGTCATCAGTCGTCGATTTCGCGCTTTTCTGGACAATCCCCAACTTCCCCGTCAAGGAAACCCGGATTTTCCCGATCTACTGCTCATTGATGGGGGAAAAGGTCAGCTATCGGCGGTGGTTGCTGTCCTTTCTGAGTTAGAATTATTACCCGATTTGCGGGTGATTAGTTTAGCCAAACAGGAGGAAGAAATCTTTCAACCGGGCGATCCTGCGCCCCTTCCCAGCGATCGCGATCGACCCGGTGTGCAGTTGCTGCGTCGGGTTCGGGATGAGTCCCATCGGTTTGCGGTGAGCTTCCATCGTCAGCAACGGGGCGATCGCTTCCTCAGTTCCCGTCTAGATGCAATTCCGGGATTAGGCTATGAGCGCCAGAAGCAATTATACAAGCATTTTCCGTCCGTGGATGCGATCGCCCAAGCCACCCCCAAACAACTGCAACAAGTCCCCGGAATCGGCCCCCATCTCGCCCAAAACATTTATGATTATTTTCACTGATGGATTGTTTTCAAAGCCTCGATCGCCTCAACAGCAGAGGGATAGCGATCGCGGAAATGATAGGCCACCATTTTGTCTAAAACATCCATCAGCTCCACACTCACCTTATCCTCAACCAAATGATGCCAAACAGCGCTACCACTGCTCCAATCTTGCCGTAACTTCTGGGGCGTAATCCCCGTTAAAGCATGGATAGCGATCATACCCACAGAGTAAATATCACTACAAAGTCTCGGCTGTCCCATCAGTTGCTCTGGTGCTGCATAGCCTTTCGTGCCGATCGCCACCGTAAACCGTTCCGTCTCTTCATCTAACTGGGGAGAAAACTGCTTCACTGCGCCAAAATCAATCAAGCACAGGCGGCGATCGCTCTGGCGACGGATAATATTACTGGGTTTAATATCCCGATGGATCACCTGATATTGATGTACAAAGGTCAACACCTGCAAAAGATCCAACATCAACTCAATCACTCGCTCCACCTCTAAGCGCCGATCTTCCCCGACTTCATCACTTAAAGAACTGCCCTCAATGTACTCTTCCACTAAATAAAACTCTTGATATTCTTCAAAATAAGCAAACAATTGGGGGATTCGATCGTGTTCTCCTAAAATTTCTAAAATTTCCGCCTCCGTCTTAAACAACCGTTGAGCAACCTGAAAAAAATTACCCTCCGTCTGTACCGGTCGTAAATGCTTAATCACACAAATAGGATGTCGGGGGCGCTGTATATCTTGTGCCAAATAAGTTTGGCCAAATCCTCCCGCACCTAATACCTTCGTAATATGATAACGCCCTCCCAAAAGACTCATGGGCTGAGTCCATTCCTCTGGATTTTCCGGAGCAATTTGGGTGCAGTCTTCTTCTGCATCTATATCCGTCTGTGTCAAAGCCTTCGTATTCTCTGAAGGTTCTAATTGAGTCGAATTTTGTGCTTGAGTCTGTGCCTCTAAAAACGTTTGCAACAGCCTTAAATCTTCCTCTTGTTGTTTCACCCGTCTAGCCATTTGTTGTTGAACTTTTTCCGTTTGATAAGACCGATAACCCAACACCCCACCACTACTGATGAACAATCCCAAAACAGGAGAAAAGAGAGGAACCCAAACAGAAGCCTGAAAGAACCCCCAGCTACATCCGGCTAAACCCAAAACGGCGATCGCCAAACTTCCCGATAAACCCAAAGGACGGGGAATCTTCCAACTCAACACTGCCCCCACTGCCGCCCATCCTAGAATCCAGAGGATTTCCACCCGATCTGACCAGGTACTCATCAAGGGCTGGCCATCCAAAGCAGCATTAAGGAGTTGGCTAATCATTTGGGCATGAATCTCCACCCCTGCCATTTGATGATTCGTTTCTTGTCCTCCGCTATAGGGCGTATAAAAGAAATCATTCAAGCTAGGAGCCGTCACCCCAATCAGAATAATGCGATCGCGTATCCAACTCGGATCGACGTTCTCTTGCAAAACATCCGTGAGCGTCACTTTAGGAGCCACCCGATCCGGAGAATGATATTTCAATAAAATTTGATAACCTTCAGCATCCACCCCCTGATAGCCCCCCGTATTCGGTTGCAGGCGCTCTAAAGGCACTGATCCTAACATCAGCGTTCCCTCGGAAGTTCTCGCATCAATATTTTCATCCCTTAGATAATGGCGCGTCAGTTGCAGGGAAAAGGCTTGTTTCACCTGACATTGAGAAGAAGGAAAAGGTTTACCCCATAACAAACTGCGCCGAATCACCCCATCCTCATCAATCACCACATCCGCAAATCCCAGATGGGAATTGGGAACTTCAGGAGGGGGAGGAACCCCAATATCATCCTCTCCTCGACTCAGTTGACACACCGTAACTGTACGATTATCCTCCCCTTGTAAATAGGCCATCAATTCCTCACGGCCGGGATTTTGGGGAATATCTCGATAAATATCTAAACCAATGACTCTCGGCTCATGAGCCTCTAATTTCTGTAAAAGCTCATAAATCGTTTCATCGGATAGGGGATACCTCTGTTGCGCTTGAATATCCTCTTCCGTCACCCCAACAATTAAGAGGCGATCGTCGAGTTCGGCGATCGCCCTCCATTGAGTCAATTCATCATAAATTAACAATTCCAGCGATTCAGTCCAGCCCAATTCCCTCAACACCACCACCAACGCCGTCGCCGTCAACGTCACAATCACCACCGAATTTCCCACACTCACCCAATCCATCCATGAATCCTGGGGATTATTCCACAATTGACAGAGCTTGGGCCAAACTTGCTCGCACACCAATGAACGACATCGCTGCCATAAAGGGAGGCTGGTTTTCATTCCCGGTTCACTTTTGCCCATACTCGCCTCTCTGACACCTTTTGCCTGTTGCCTCTTGCCTAGCGCTCCGCCCTATATCGGAATAGTCCGTCCTAGGCTCAACTCTTGTAAACTTTCGTTATAGAGATCGACCCTTCCCATCCAATCATTATGCCCTAAGTCCTCAATCGGAACCAAGTCTTTCGGTTCCTTGGCAACTTGGTAGAGTTTCTCACCATGGATGAAGGGAATTACCCGATCCAGTGTCGCATGAAAAATGAGGACAGGAGCATTAACTTGTCTGATTTTGCCAATATTATTAAATTTTTCAAACGGAAATAAACGTATCCAAGTCACCACCCGCAAAACGGAAATAAACGTATTTTCAGTCACTAAAGCAGCAATAGGACTCTGGGTAGCTAAATCAATCGAGGGCCCCCCACCCACGGAACGACCATAAAGGATAATTTGACTAGGGGGAATCTCTAGCGTTTCCGTGAGATAGCCATAGGCAGCGCGAATATCTTCATATGCACCTCCTTCCGTGGGTCGTCCTTGGCTCGTTCCATAGCCTTGATAGTCATAGGCAAAAACACTAAACCCCAGTTGCTTGAAATGTTCGAGAACCGGTTGAATCATACCTAAATCTTCCGCATTGCCATGGCTATAGAGCAAGGTATAGGTAGCCTTGGGATTGGGTAAATATTGGCCCGTAATATTGACTCCCGATCCAGAGCTGAGGGTAACCGTCTGGGGTAGAGTTTGATAGCTAGACACGGGAGGCAAAAAAATCCGACTGTCTGCAATCAAGAAAACGTAAACACAGAGAATCGCATAAATAGCTACCGTGGATCGCAGCAGACGAAACCAGGAAAATTTGCCCATTAACAAGGTTTTTAACCGTGGAATTTTCATGATGATTCTCGGCTATGAGGTACATTAGTGACTATTTTTCACCCGAACTACAATAGCTTACAGTGCTATATAATAAATACATCCCCCATGACAGCGCTTGGCGCTATTGCGTTTCCGCTTCGCCGACACGAAAATTGTTAATTGTTCATTGCTATGGGTCTCTGGAACTGGCTAAAACGACTCTTTAACCGGTGGTTCGGCAAAAAACGCCAACCCCCACAAACCCCCGCGCCAACCCCTGCTCCTGCGCCGGATAATGCCCAATGCGAAGCCGTATTCATGGAACTGTTGGAGGGAGTTGACCAAGGGTGGACAAGGGGGAACGGTAAAGGCTTCTTGATGGGGAAAGGGATCAAAGAAGCGACCCTCATCGCTTGGTTGCACGAGTTTGCCCAGCGCGTGGGGCAGAACCGAGAACAGCACCGGGAACTGGGGAGACGGTTGCAGAAACTGGGGAATTTGGCATGGGGGGAACTCTCGCCAGTCGCCGCACGTTTGGCGCGGGAGTTGCTGGTGGTGGAGGAACCGAGAGTGCAAGGGATAGAAGCGGAGTTTGGCGGAGATGGGTTGGGAATAGAGGAGGAAGAGGAGAAAGACGAGGTAGAGGTATGGTTTGAGCGAGGTAAGGCTCAATATATGCAAGGTGATTTTTTAGGCGCGATCGCCTCCTACGACCGGGCAGTGGGGATTAAACCCGACTTCCATCAAGCTTGGGGCAACCGGGGGGTGGCGCTGGGTGAGTTAGGCAGAACAGAAGAGGCGATCGCCTCCTACGACCGGGCACTGGAGTTTAAACCGGACAAGCATCAAGCTTGGTACAACCGGGGGGTGGCGCTGTATGACTTAGGCAGAACAGAAGAAGCGATCGCCTCCTACGATAAGGCACTGGAGTTTAAACCCGACGACCATCAAGCTTGGCTAAACCGAGGAATAGCCGCAGGAAACTCTTCCTATTCTGCTCCTCTACAAGCCTTTGCCCTCACCCTCCAATATCCCCAACTCAACCAACGGGGTTTTGCTGGCGCACTCGCCAGCTACGAGGTAGGCTTAACCTTCTGTACCCAAGACCAACACCCCCAAGGTTGGGGACGCTTGCACCGTGCCATTGGTCGCGCCTACTATTACCGAGGACGCGCAAGCCTCTACAGTCACGGCGCAGGAGGCTCCGACTTCCAGGAAGCCCTCAACCACTACCACCAAGCCCTGCAAACCCTCAGCCCCCCACAAAAAGCCCCCTCTCCCCTAGCCGAGAACACAAAAGCCCCCTCTCCCCCAGCCGAAAACACAAAAGCCCCCTCTCCCCCAGCCGAGAACACAAAAGCCCCCTCTCCCGTGGGAGAGGGGGTTGGGGGAGAGGGCTACAACCCCGAATACCACCTAGAACTCATCCGAGATCTAATTAAAGTCCACCAAGCCCTCCACAACCAAGAAAAAGCCAAAGAATGGCGCAACCAAGGCTTAGACCTTTGGAGCCAACTGCTCAACCACCCCCATAAATCCTCCCAACAAAAACGCCAACTCGCCATTAAATTCATCTACTTCGCCCAGATGCGCGTCGATGTCCTCCTCGAAGACAACGAACTCCTAGCCGCCTTCCGCGCTGCCGAAGAACAAAAAAACCTCTATCTCACCTGGATCTTAGACCGGCAAAAGCAACATATCCTCAGTCCCACCTATCACGACATCCAACAAAACCTCCTCAACCCCACCACTGCCATCATTCTCTGGCATCTCAGCGACCTAAACCTCACCACGTTCGTCCTCCTCCCCGGTGCATCCGCACCCATCCCTTTCACTACCTCCCCCGAACCCCTAAAACACTGGTTCCACAACTGGGAAACCACCTACGAGGAACACCGGGAAGCCAAAACCAGCACCGAGAGCGACTGGCGCAAAACCCTCCGCCAACAACTCCAAGACCTCAAACAACTCCTCAACATTGACCAAATTTGCGCCCATCTCCCCCAACCCGTAGGGGCAAACGACGATTTACCCATTACCCATTACCCATTACCCATTACCAGCGCGAAGCGCTCTATCCACCACCTCATCCTCATCCCTCACCTGGACTTACACCGCCTTCCTCTCCATATCCTCTTCCCCGAAACCTTCACCCTCACCACCCTCCCCAGCGCCCAAGTCGGCATCGAAAAAGCCCCCTCTCCCACGGGAGAGGGGGTTGGGGGAGAGGGCACAGAGGGCAACAACCTCCTCATCACCCAACCCCCTCGCAACTCCCTCGAACCCCTACCCCTAGCGGAACTCGAAGCCCAAGTCATCGCCTACCTCTGCCACCCCTCCCACCTCATCCCCAACGACAACGCCACCCCAGACACCCTCAAACAACACCTCGCCCAACCCTATCACCGCTTCCACTTTACCGGCCATGCCAGCCACGATTTCAAAGCGCCCCAAGACTCGCGACTCCTGCTCGCCGACGACGAAACCCTCACCCTGCGCGACCTCATCCACCCCGACTTTCACCTCTCTCCCTTCGCCCTCGTCTCCCTTTCCGCCTGCGAAACCGCCGTCACCAGTCGCGAAGCCTTCGACGACGACTATGTAGGTTTAGTGAGCGCCTTCCTCTCCCGTGGAACCCGTCAAGTCCTCTCCACCCTCTGGACAGTCCCAGAAAGCTCCAGCGCCCTCTTCATGATGGAATTCTACTGGCAACTCACCCAAGAAGGAAAAACCATCACCGAAGCCTTCCAGCACAGCCAACAGTGGCTCAAACAGCTCACCCCCTGCCAAATCGTCACCTGGTATCATCAGCGCGGACAATTCTTCATCACCGCAGGAGAAAATATCCAGGAAGAAAAACGGCGAGAGCAAGTTCTAGACATCGCAGACCAATTACAAGAACAAAGTGTTGTCCTGCAACGGCAAATAGACGCAGGTGAGTTTTTGGCCGACCTCCCTCACCCCTACTACTGGGCAGCCTTCACCCTCACCCATGTGTGTTAATTGGGTTAAACGTGGGGAACCCAGAAACAGGGGGCGGGTTTACAAAAGCGATCGCTCTGTGTCCTAGATCTAGGTGAACCCGCCCCTACAGGTTAATTGTTAATTGTTAATTGTTCATTGTTAATTGTTAATTGTTAATTAATTCCTGCATCTTCATACAATTGGTCAAAAGACACCTCTAACCCCAAACTCTGTAGCGCAAAGGTTCCCGAATCTGGAGTATAGGATTGAAAAGACCACTCCTGTTCGCCATTGCGCCGAAAAATATCTACTCGCTGCTGCTTCGCGTTCACTAGCACATATTCTTCCAGCGACTCCAAGGTTTGATAATCATTAAATTTATCCCCGCGATCGAAGGCTTCCGTACCGGGAGATAACACTTCTACAATTAATTTAGGAAATCGCTTATACACCGGAGTTTCTCGATCTCTCGGATCGCAAGTCACCATTAAATCGGGATAATAAAACCGATTCTGTTTCTCTATTTGCGCCTTGACATCATTGAAATAGACCTGACAATCCGTTCCTCGTAAATGATTGCGGAGCAACATATACAAATTACCACCAATCATATTATGGCTATCTGTACCGCCTGACATGGCATACATTTGACCATCAATATATTCATGTCTAATCGTATTCCGTTCTTCGATTTCCAGATACTCTTCTGGACTGATAAAATAGGATTTAGAGAGCGCAACCATAATTCCCACTCGTTCCTAGCTTACTCTGTCTTAGACTCGCGTCTGTTCCTAGTTTAACCGAGAACCCCAAAAATATCTATAATAGAAGAAACTCCAAATTACAGATGCCCCCACCATGGACAACAGAAGCGCCAATATTCTCCGCTCTTTTCTCTACGCTCTGGCGAAAGCACAAAATCCCATTCCTGCACAATTCATGTCAGATTACCGTGAAATCGCTAAACAATTACCCGATAAAGATGCGATATTGAAACTCAAACCAAAGGAAGATAATCCTCTTTATGCCGATTATAAAGAAGGGATGTATCAACTGCAAAATAGCGGAGAAACGGAGCGCAATAAACTGTTTCCCCCGAAAGGCGAGAACCCCAAAGAACGCCTAGAAAATATTAGCGCACCCCAGCGCCAAACTCCGAATATTACTGAAATGTCTGGAGAAGTGTTAAACTCAGAGAATCCGCAACAAAAGGCCAAGGAAAATCCCCCAGAGGTTTATCTGGGTTTGCCTTACTGTTAAAGTTGCTAAAGGATTCTGGTTTTTATGAGTTATTTATACTATCCCAATTTGGATTTGTTTGTCTATTCCCTACGGGAAGGGTTGGGATATAGCGATTTGGATATTCAAGAGAATCAGCGCCTGTTTTGGCAGTTGCTCCCGGATGAACTGGAAAAGTATCGTACAGGTTGTTTTGATGAAGAAGAGAATACCGGCACGCCTCACTATTTGGAGTTACTGAAACTCACGCCACATCAGCAAGAAGTTTGTCAATTTAAGGAAGTAAATGCTGCTGAATCTCCGCCGGTTAGAGGCTATTATTATCCGGTGCGTCTTTTCGATACCTATGGCTTAATGGTCGATTGTTATTTGGGTTATCAAGCTCCGAGTCAAAGCCAGAATTTTTTACCGGAAACAGAAAAGTTTGAGGCTAAATCTAGTATAGCACGGCTGAAGAAGTATGTCGCTACTTTTCCCAATTATTTCATGGATTCTGAGGTATATTTAGGCAAAACTTGGATGATTTCTGGTTGTATCGATCCCCAGGTTAATCCTAAAAGCATGGTGGCTGAACTTTATGAGGGTTTGGGGTTGGGAAAATTTGACCCCAAAACCTGCCAATGGGGTAAGTTTTTAGGGGTGGAGTGTTGTGAAATTTATCAACCGCCTCCGCAGTGGAAAGAAAGAGATCAGGAAGTTCATGTGCTGTTCTTTTTCTTCCCTAATTTAGATAAAAACCGCGAATTTTCTGGGTTTTACAAAACTTGGATGGAGCTATTCCTCTATCACCATAAAATAAATTGGGCGTACTGGCAAACCCGCAAGCTGAAACGGAAGATGATGATGGGTTATGGGGAGAGTTTTGAGATTGCTAAAACCTTACGGGATCTCAATTTATTAGAACTGGAAGAGAAGTTACAAAAGACGACGGAAACGTTATCGGATTATGTGGATAATATCAGCTATTTTGGTATTCAACCCTATACTATTGGCACTAATCTTACCAATTATACAAACTGCCTCAAGGAGTTACAAGAAAACCCAGACACTGACCTAAGTTTATTATCACAATTTGCGACAATTGTCAAGGAAAAATATCTGCCGCAAACGGAGGGCGATCGCCAAACGCTCCATCAAGGTTTAAGAGTGCTGGAAAACCTGTTACAGAGTATCCGGGGCAAAATCCAAATCGAACAGACGAAAATCCAACAGGAGCAGATCGAGAGCGATCGCCAACTCAACGAAACCATCCAAGTGTTCGGTACAGGTATCGCTTTCGCCAGCGTCACGGCGGCGATCGCCTCCACTCAGGTTCAAGATCCAGAGCCTCCCGGCTTATCCTCTTGGCAAGCATTCGGATTGAGTATAGCGAGCGATCGGCGCTCTAGTCGCACTTGGGATGGCTTGGTTTGTCAGATCGGAACAGAAAAAATAGCGATCGCCCCCATTCCCCCACTACAGCCACCCAATCAACTGCCCCATATAGACTCAATTAACCCCATAATATCCCCGCCAAGGACTCACCTGTAAAATCCCCTCCGGAGTAAACACCACCTTAAACTGGGCTAAGGGTTCCTCAGAACTTCCCACCTCTCCAGAACGGCTATTTTCGGTCACCTCAAGTAAACTCGGTAGGGGAGTCCGATCCAGATAATCAAACGCCGCTTGATTAAGCGCTTCATAATCAGCAATCTCACCATCGGGTTGCACGGCTACCCGGTAATTGAGTTCTGTGGGAAAATCGGCTTCTCGAATCCGGGCCCTATCGATTTGGTCGTAGAGTTCATCATTCAAATTTTCCAGCAAAAACGGATCGGTAATTTCCGGGCCTAAACTTTGAGACCCTGGGGGAAAGCCATTCCAAGGACTGACCTCAACCACCCCTTTTTCCCGAAACACCACCTTAAACTCAGCAATCGATTCTGTTTCCGTCCCCCCATCAGCCGTCGGAATATAAGCTAACTCCAACAACGGAGTTAATTGATCGTCTTGGGGACTCATGGCTGCATCTGCCCCTCGATAGCCCAAAATTGCCCCATCTTGTCCCACTGCGACTCGATAGGTTAAATCTTCCTCTAAATCTTCGCGACTTTGCCAAGCCCGGTCAATATCCTCATGCAATCTCCGATTTAAGATCCCTATTGCCGTGGGATCGGTAATTGAAGATCGGCGTTCGACTAAGGTATCAATATCTTCAATCCTTGGCGGTAATGAACTTGGCCGAGTGGTTAAAGGATTCACAGTTGTCGAATCAGAAACGGTCAAGGCCCCTTCTCCATTGCGCCCTTGAGGATTAGCACTTTGAGGACTTTGATCCGTATTCGGGGAAGTGGAGGGGGGGGAAGTCATGGGTTCCTCCGAGTCTGAAGACTCCGAGGAATCAGAGGGTTGGACTTCCTCTAGGGTATCCGGCCGTTCAATGGTGGGTACAGGCATAATTAGAAACAGGCCAGCCGCAACTGCCAAACCCACAACCCCTAGGGCCGCAGGTGCTGCCCGTTGCGTGACAGGAATAGTGGCTTGCACATAGCGCTTAGGCGTGGGAGCTAAAGACCAGGAAAGACTGGGCAGGGTTTGGGTATCGGCAAAAAATTGATCGACTGCTTCTACCAGGTCAAACAGTTGGACATCGCTAAGTTTTACTTCTGGAGGATTTGGGGAGCTAGTCGCGGAATCGGGAGTATTATGGTTAATGCACAGGCGATGATAATGGCCGTTGAGTTTTTCTAAGTGTATCCATTTGGGCCCGGGGAGATGGTCTTGGGGATAGGAAACGCCACTGAGGACTTCTTGGGCATAGGTGCTGACGGCCCAAACGAGGCTTTCAAAAAATTCTTTGCCCCCGGTTAATTTGATTCCAGCAATTTGGCATTCCACATTGCTTAACATGGATAAGGCTTGAAAGTCTAAGGAACTCCCTTCGTTAGAGTCATTCCATCCCCAAAGGGTTAAGGTGCAGTTGGGTAAACTATATTGACGTTCGATACTCATGCCACTTCTCCATCAAATAAGCTGATCCACAGTCGTTGCATTCCTTTGGTTCCGGTGCAAAATAGGAGTTGACTCAGTAAGGATATGCCCAATTCATTGAGGGTTGGATCGTCTTGGTATTTGGCTAGGGCGGAGCGTTGGAGATTCATACGGGAGCGGAAATGGGCCCGGAAGCGATCTAAGTATTCGGAAAGGCGAAAATGATGTTCTACACAGAGGTGTCTTTCTTGGAGTTGGTCGTAGGCAACGAGCAGTTGACGGATGAGGACGGTACGTTTGCGGGCGAGGGTGGCGGCGATCGCCACTAATGCCTTAGCTTCTTCTAAACTGAGAGAACGGCGCATATGGGCGCGGCGAAAGGGGTTCGTGCTGCGTAAACGCCATAGAGTCACACGATTTTGAATAATTTCTTGCAGTTGTAAACTTTTGGAGGCGGCAAGCATGGCTTCTGAGCCGCCTAAATCTAGGGCTTCGAGAGCCAGTAAAATCAGATCGAGATGCCAGCGAGTACGGCGGGGACATTCTGGGGAATTGAGGGGCGGATTGACCAAATTCTCCAGAATTAGGGGAGTAGTATTCAGAGGTGGACTGTTGGTTTGCATAATGTTCTCAAGAAACATTTAATCGTGTTAGCGACTGCCCTTGTGCTGAACTGTTTGTTCAACTGCTAGGGCACACTCTCAGGATCTCTGTTGACGAATGAACCGGATACAGCACTTTGCGCGGTAATGAGGTACGAACTTTAAAGATCCCCCTTTCCTGTCTGCTTGCGGAAAATCCCCCGATGAATTGGGGGATTTTTGCTGCCCCCCTTAAAAAGGGGGGTTGGGGGGATCGAGATGTACCGCATAGCAGCGAAAAATCCTGTAAAAGAGGGCAGGGTTTAATTAGACCATCAAAGGGGAACACGATCGCTAATATGAGTTAATCTAGGATGCTAAGTGTATATTACCGGATTGCTCACCCTTTGTTCTAGAGTAACGCCTACAGGCGATCGCGTGCTTCTCTATTATAGATTTGGCCGAGCGATCGGTTAGGATTTGGAAGCACAGGCTCCTATAACCTGATAATCACAAAAGTATTGGATGATGGATATTCAAGACATTCAGACGCTCATTCGGGATATTCCCGATTTTCCGAAACCGGGGATTGTATTTCGCGATATTACCACCCTATTGAAGCACCCCGAAGGGTTTCGCAGCACCATCGATCTCTTGGCTCAACGCTGCGGTGAACTCTCTCCGGACTATATTTTGGGCATGGAGTCACGGGGCTTTATTTTTGGTACGGCTGTCGCGTATCAATTAAATTGTGGCTTTATTCCAGTACGCAAGCCGAAAAAGCTGCCAGCCCCGGTTTATCAACAGAGTTACGATCTCGAATATGGTCAAGATCAGTTGGAAATGCATCAAGATGCCTTAAAAGAGGGCGATCGCCTCGTCGTCGTTGATGACTTAATCGCTACCGGGGGAACCGCTCAAGCCACCGCCAAACTTGTCGAGCAAGCCGGAGCCATCTTAGCCGGATTCGTATTTGTCATTGAATTAGAAGCCCTAGAAGGACGCAAAAACCTCCCCGATGTCCCCATTTCCAGCCTAATCCAATACTAATTTGGTAATAGGTAATAGGTAATGGGTAATTGCCGTGTCTCCCTATCTCCCCATCCCCCCCATTCCCCCACCCCATTCCATGAATTCTACCGTCTCTTACAATCTCCGGGGGCTTTTTGGTAACGAAGTCTTCCTCTATATCAGCAAACGGGTTTTACAAGGATTAATCACCCTGTTATTAGCCTCCGCCCTAAGCTTTACCATTATTCAACTTGCCCCTGGTAACTACATCGATACCCTGCGGCAAAATCCTCAAATTTCCCCCGAAACCCTGGAACAACTCTCCCAGCAATTTGGACTAGACAAACCCGCCTATCAACAGTATTTTCGCTGGCTCTGGCGTATTCTCCGATACGGTGACTTTGGTCAGAGTTTTGTCTATCAACGCTCCGTGGCCTCGCTACTGTGGGAACGGATGGCCAATACCCTGTTGTTAGCGATTATATCTCTAGTGATTAATTGGGCGATCGCCCTCCCATTAGGCATTGTCGCTGCCCTCAAACAAAACACCAAACTCGATCAAAGTCTGCGAATTCTCAGCTATATTGGCCAAGGATTTCCCAGCTTTATTACCGCCCTTGTTCTCCTCTTTTTTGCCCAAAGTGTTTCCCCCCTCTTACCCGTCGGAGACATGACCAGCATCTATTTCTCTGACCTCACTTTACCCGGCAAAATCCTTGATATTGGGTGGCACATGATCTTACCCGTATTAGCCCTCAGCATCACCGGATTTGCCGGACTCCAACGCCTCACCAGAGGACAATTTTTAGACGTTTTGCGCCAAGATTATATTCGCACCGCCCGCGCCAAAGGATTACCGGAAAATCGCGTCATTTATGTTCATGCCCTCCGCAACGCCATTAACCCCCTAATCACCCTTTTAGGCTTTGAATTTGCCAGCCTATTAAGCGGTTCCTTTATTACCGAATTCTTCTTCAACTGGCCAGGGTTAGGGCGCTTAATTCTCAGTGCCGTCCAATCCCAGGATTTATACCTAATTATGGCCAGTCTGATGATGGGGGCAGTCATGCTCATTATCGGCAACTTAATCGCCGACTTGATGTTAAAATTCGCCGATCCTCGTATCCGCTTAGAAGACCTCAAATAAATTCTCAATCCTATCAATGCCTATGGCTTTTCAAACCTATTATCTCATTCGCTCTCAAAACGACGGCCAATACATCACCGCTCGCGTAGGAGATAACCAATATGTCTTACTGTTTCAACAGGACTTTGAAGCGTACAGTTATCTCAACACCCATGCTCCCGATTTAGCCCAGCAATTCGCAGTAGAAACCTTAGTGGGTTCCCAATTAAGCGCTCTCTTAAATCGTTGGGGATATCAGGGAGTCGGTTTAGTCAAAGATCCCTTAATTCCCAGGGTAGAATTCATGGCGCGGGAGTCATTCATTTAGGGGACTTGATACAGCGCTTTCCGCTATGATGGGGAGATGGGGGAAAAATACAGCGCTTCGCAGAGACATTTGCCGATCTGACTGGATTTTTGAGTTTCTGTTAGGAAAAACTGTCGCGATCACTCATACTGCAAGAGTTCTAGAATTCAGTCAAGACAAGTGTTTTCCCAGTTTGACAGAAGAGGGGTATTAGCGAGCAAGATGCTCGCACTCCTCTATTATCCTATATTTGATATTTGATGCAGTCACGGCACAACCAGTTTCACACCAATT
Source organism: Roseofilum halophilum BLCC-M91 (assembly GCF_030068445.1). Lineage (GTDB taxonomy): Bacteria > Cyanobacteriota > Cyanobacteriia > Cyanobacteriales > Desertifilaceae > Roseofilum > Roseofilum halophilum. The sequence goes on from NZ_JAQPOK010000036.1 coordinate 53,233, forward strand.
CAATCTGACAATCATCGCCAATCATAAACCTTAGAGCTGTGGGACGACGGGGGGCAACATTTAAGCGAGCGCGTCTACCGACGACACTATCAACAATCCGTTGTTGAATGTTTTCTAAGGTTGCTTCCCCTAGAATCACGCTGTGTTCAATATCGACTTCTGTTAAGGTTGTGCCACTGGCGATACTACTATAGGGGCCGATGAAGGTATTTTCAATGTGGCAATTTTCCCCGATCGCCACGGGGCCGCGAATTGTGCTATTGATCACTTTTGTCCCTGCACCAATTCTCACCCGGCCAATGACTTGGCTTTGAGCATCAATGGTTCCTTCTACTTCTGATTCTAAGCGGGTATCGAGAATAATCCGATTGGCTTCTAAAAGATCGTCTTTTTTGCCGGTATCTAGCCACCATCCTTCGATTTGACGCGCTCCGACTTGGGTTTTGCGATCGATTAAGACTTGAATAGCATCGGTGATTTCGAGTTCGCCTCGCGAGGAGGGTTGGATACTGGCGATCGCCTCATGAATGGCAGCCGAAAAGAAGTAAATCCCCACCAGCGCTAAATTCGAGGGCGGATCTTTCGGTTTTTCCACCAATTTTAAGACTCTTCCCTGAGCATCAACTTGGGCGACCCCAAAGGCGCTGGGATTAGACACCGGACGCAGCAAAATCAGTCCATCTAGGCTGTTTTCCTTAAATTCGGTCAAAAATGGGGTTAAATCATTTTGAATGATGTTATCGCCCAAATACATCACGAATGGGTCGTTTCCTAGGAAGGGCTGCGCCACCTTTACGGCATGGGCTAAACCGGCAGGTTTCTCCTGCAAAATATAAGTAATTTTCGCCCCAAACCGTTCCCCATCCCCAGTCGTTGCTTTCACCTCTTCCCCAGTTTCGGGACTAATAATAATGCCAATATCCGTAATTCCGGCGGCCACAATCCCTTGAATGCCGTACCATAAAATCGGTTGATTGGCCACTGGAACCAATTGTTTCGCCCCCGTATAGGTAATGGGACGTAAGCGCGTGCCTTTACCACCAGATAAAATAAGTGCTTTCATAATTAACAATTAACAATTAACAATTAATAATTAACAATTACCTGTAGCCAATTAGCCTAACATCTTCCGTAAACTTTTCCGCCAATGGGGGGCAGAGTGTAGGTTGGGTTGAACGATAGTGAAACCCAACAAAGTTTGACTGGTGTGGATGTTTTCGGATACTGACTCATAAAGATCGCCCCTAGTAGACTAATTTTTCCGCATATTCAGCTAACATTTTTTGTAAACTTTGCCGCCAATGGGGGGCAGGGGTTCCCAGGAGATCGGCTAGTTTTTGACTCGAAAGAACGGAGTAAGCGGGACGTTTGGCAGGGGTGGGATATTGGTCGGTGGTAATGGGAAGCACCCGTTTAATTTTTAGGGGAATGCCCAACTTTGTGGCTCCTTCAAAAATGGCGATCGCAAAATCATACCAACTGGTCACCCCCGCATTAGTGTAATGATAAATACCCACAGTTTCCCCGTTCAGTTTGGGAATCAATTGGGCGATCGCCCCCGCTAAATCCACAGTCCAAGTCGGAGAACCCACCTGATCGTAGACCACGCGCAACTCTTCCCGCTCCTGACCCAGGCGTAACATGGTCTTGACGAAATTACCCGTCATCCCATTTCCATACACCCAAGCCGTTCTGAGGATGGCAAAGGTTGCCCCACTCTCCTGCACGACCTCTTCACCGCGCAACTTCGATCGCCCATAGGAACTCAGAGGATTGGTTCGATCCGTTTCCAAATAGGGCTGATTTTTACCGCCATCAAACACATAATCCGTAGAAATATGAATTAACTTGGCTCCAGAAGCAGCCGCTAAACGGGCTAATTGTCCCGGTGCTTCCCCATTCACCTGCATGGCCAGATCGGCATCCTCTTCAGCCTTATCCACTGCGGTATAGGCCGCTCCATGCACCACGATATCTGGTTGCAGGTCTTGCCAAAAGGCTTCTACCCGGTCAAACTCAGTTAAATCCAGTTCCTGGCGATCGATTCCCGTTACTTCTCCCAAGGGTTTTAACAGGGTGACCAACTCTTGGCCCAACTGACCTTGGGCCCCGGTTACCAAAATTCGGGTCATGAATATACCTCAGCGTCTGATAATAGCTTACCGGCTCGATCTTTAGCCGATAAGGTGGGTTCTAGCCCTTCAATCTGCCAATCGATGGCGATATCGGGATCGTTCCACAAGATGGAGCGCTCGTGCTGGGGAGCATAATAGTCGCTGGCTTTATACAGCACCTCTGCTATTTCCGACAGCACCACAAACCCATGGGCAAATCCGGGCGGAATCCATAACTGGCGGTGATTTTGGGCCGTCAATAGACAACTGACCCACTGGCCAAAATGGGGGCTGCTTTTGCGGATATCTACGGCTACATCTAGGATTTCGCCCACCGCAGCACGGACGAGTTTACCTTGGGCCTGCTCAATTTGGTAATGCAGACCCCTTAGCACTCCTTTAACGGAGCGGGAATGGTTATCCTGGACAAACTCCACAGAGTGGCCGGTGAGTTCGATAAAGCGTTTATGATTATAGCTTTCAAAAAAGAAGCCGCGATCGTCTCCAAAAACCTTGGGTTCTAGGATGAGAACATCGGGAATTTTTGTCGGGATACATTGCATAAGGTAAAAGGAAGGCAAAAGGCAAAAGGCAAAAGGGAGGATATAGGGACAAGGGAGGCACTATAGCTAGTCTAAATGAGTTGTACAACAGGAAATGCCCTCTCCCTAAATCCCTCTCCCACGGGGAGAGGGACTTCTGCTCCCCTTCTCCTGCGGGAGAAGGGGCTGGGGGATGAGGGGCAATCGTTACATAACTCATTTAGGTTTGCTGTAGTTAATCAGTTCATTATTCCTTGTTCCCTGATTTCCTAGTTAACGAACCTTTTCTAAGCTGCGGATTTTGGTGTCAAACTTATCGGTTAACAGACTTAAAACCGTCCGTTTCCGCACCTTAATGTTGGCACTAATATCCATCCCAGCTTGTAAATCCAGTTGCTTATCATTAATGGTGAAATACTGTTTATCCAACTGAATTTTGGCCGGGAAGGCGTAGAAGGGTCGCACTTGCGTTGGTTCTAGGGCATCGGAACCAATCCAAGTTAGGGTTCCTTGAATGGTGCCAAATTCAGAAGAGGGGAAGGAGGAGACATCTAACTCCACTTCCATGCCTTCATCGACAAAGCCAATATCCTTGTTGGGGATATAGACTTCAGCAATTAAGGCATCATTGGGGACGATCGAGAGTAGGCGTTCTGTGGCTTGGGCCACGTGGCCCGTACCGGCTTGTAAATCAAAGACTACCCCACTAACGGGCGCTCGTAGTTCTTGATAACCCAGGGCCTGTTGGGCTTTGATCAGTTCCCCTTCGACTTCGGCTAACCGTTTTTTGGTCTCAATTTTGGCACGGGCCAGTTGGGAATCGATCTCAGCGATGCGCCGTTGGTTATCGGCAACTCTCGTTAAGATATCTTTGGCAGAAATGGCGATCGCATTGGATAAGGCTTGTTGAGACTGGGCTTGTTCTACCCGCAACCGTTGTTCCTCTAGCTGAAGCTGTTCAATTTCCCCTTCCCTAGCCAGCAGCTCGTCCTGATAGCGTAGCACTTCCTGCTGTTGGCGATCGTACTGGAGTTGGGAGAGGGCCCCTTCTTCCACGACGGGACGAATACGATCTAGAGTGTTCTCATGAATGGCTAGGGTTTCTTTGGTCTTAGCTATCCGAGGCACGATCGCACTGGCTTGGCGTTGGGTGCGGTTGATTTGTTTGTCTAACTCCGAAATTTTCAGCCGAGCAGCTTCTACCCTAGATTGGTATTCTGCACGAGACGCACTCAGCAGTCGATCTTGGTTTAGATTAAAGGCACTACTGACCGGTTGATTGGGGTTATAGCCATCGAGTTGGGCATTGAAGTATTCATTTTCTGCTAACAGGGTTTGGCGCAAGCTGGCCAGAGAGGCTAATTCTGGGGGGCCACCTTGGATGCTTCCTCCAGAGAGAATGCGATCGTAAATTTCTATTTCTTCTTGCAGAGTAATTTGTTGCTTGGTGAGCGATTCAATATCCGCTTGGGGAGCCGTGGGGTCAAAGGTAATTAACAGTTCACCCTGTTGTACCACATCCCCATCTTCGATCAGGATTTCCCGCACCATGCCACTGGTAGGCGATTTCACTTCATTGACCGATCCTTGAGGTTCCAGTTGTCCTTGAGCAGGAACGGCCTGTTCGATTTTGGCGATCGCCGCCCAAGCAATTCCCGAAGACGTAATCAATAACAGCAGCCATACCAGGATTTGAGACCAAATCACTGGCCGCTCTAGCAATATAGGCTGTTCGACATAAGTTTCTGTGTATTTAGCTTGCGTTTTCATAGGTAATGGGGTATGGGGTACTGAGCGAAGTTTTAAGGGTTTCGGCTTCTCGCCGACCTCAAAATTGTTAATTGTTAATTGTTCATTGTTGTTCTACAATTGAGAGTCCTGTTGCTCAAACAGACAGTAATACCGTCCTTGGAGCGCCATCAGTTCAGCATGGGTTCCCTGTTCCACAACGGAACCTTGATCCATCATAATAATTACATCCGCATTCCGCACCGTGGTTAACCGGTGGGTAATAAAGAAAACGGTTTCGCCTTTGAACGTTTGGGCTAGATTTTGGCACACTTGCCGTTCACTATCATAGTCTAGAGCAGAAGTGGCTTCATCAAGGATCAGTAAGCGAGGTCTCTGGAGGACAGTACGGGCGATCGCGATCCGTTGCCGTTGTCCCCCTGATAAATTCGCCCCCCGTTCGCCCACAACCGTGTTATAGCCCTGGGGCAGAGACATAATAAACTCGTGAGCAACCGCCACCTTAGCCGCTTCGATAATTTCCTGCTCCGTAGCATCGGGGTTCGCCAGAGCAATATTCTCTTGTACCGAACCATTAAATAACAGCGTATCTTGCAAAACCACCCCAATTTGCCGACGCAGGGAGTACAGTTCCACTTTACCAATTTCTAACTGGTCTACCAGGATACGCCCAGAACCGGGTTCATACAATCGTTGCAGGAGCTTCATCAACGTGGACTTACCGGAACCACTTTGGCCCACAATCCCCACAAATGTACCTTGGGGAAACTCTAGATTCACATTCAAGAGTTGCCAGGTATTGGCTGTGGCAAACCGGAAAGAAACATCCTCATATTTCACATGGCCATGAATCGGAGGCATGGAAATATTGGAGCGGTTGGCTTCATCGGCTTCTGGTGAGGCATCCAAGACATCGGAGAGTCGTTCAATGGATAGCCCAGTTTCCTGGAAGCTCTGCCACAGTTGAATCAGGCGCAACAGGGGCGAGGTGGTATAACCGGCAATAATCCGAAAGGCGATTAACTGCCCCAGGGTAAAGGGGTTATCGGTGGAGGCCGTGGTGAGTACCATTTGCGCTCCAAACCAGAGAATTAACAGCCCGGAGAGCTTGTTTAAAAAGCCACTAATGGAACCGGCGGTGCTAAAGGTGAGAACGGAGCGAAACCCAGATTTAATGTATTTGGCGTAGCGCTCTTGCCATTGCCAACGGGATTTTAGCTCAATATTTTGGGCTTTTACGGTTTGAATCCCCGATAGCACTTCCACCAGGTAGGATTGCACGTCGGCGTAGCGTTCGGCTTTATGGCGCAGTTGGCGGCGGACAATGGGGGAAGCGACAATGGTTACCAGGGCAAACAGGGGAACCGTAGCTAGGGCAACCAGGGAGAGCTGCCAGCTATAGATGAACATCACGGCGATGTAGACGACGGAGAAGACGGCATCTAGGACAACGGTGAGGGCTGTTCCGGTGAGAAATTGGCGGATGTTTTCCAATTCGTTGATCCGGCCGGCTAGTTCCCCAACCCGGCGGCGATCGAAGTATTCTAGGGGTAGCCTGAGCAGGTGGGCAATGACTTCTGAGCCGAGTCCCAGGTCAATACGGTTGGTGGTATCGACAAACAGATAGGTTCTGAGCAGGGTGAGGATGGCTTCAAAGATGGCCACTCCGAGCAGGAACAGCCCTAAGATATCTAGGGTATCGATGCTCCGTTGCACCAGCACTTTATCGATAATTACCTGGGTGATCAGGGGGTTGGCTAGACCAAAGAGTTGCACGAAGAAGGAGGCGATGAAGACTTGGATCAGGATGCCGCGATATTTGATCAGGGCAGGGACGAACCAACTGAGACCAAATTTTTCCCGTTGTCTCTCTGGGGGGGACTGGAGCAGCAGCACCGATCCTTGAACAACTCCCCATTCTTCGGCAAAGTCGGCCACTCGCCTGCGGGTAATGCCTTTTTCGGGCACTGCCATTACCACTTCTCGTTCGCTGATGCGATAGAGGATGGCAAAGCTTTGCCCCCAGGGAATCATGGCGGGGCCTTTGATGCGGTTAATGGAGGCGGCGGGCAGTTGTACGAGTTGGGCTTGGAGTCCCATCATTTCGGCGATCGCCCCACAAACCGTTAAGGAGATTTGACCGGTACTTCGCAGTTGATTTTCCAGAACTTTACGAATCACATCCCGACGGAAGGAGACTCTCATGAACTGGCTCAACATCTTAAAACAGGCCATGGGGGCATCAATTTCTCCTTTGCCGCGCACAAAAGGATAGGTGATGCGAGAGTCACTGGCTTCTTCCAGCTCTGGGATATTTTCCGGGGCGCGGCTGATATCAAGTTCACTCTCTTCCTTCTCTAGGCGATCTCTTCGACTCCGTTCGGGGAGCGCTCTGGGGGATGGGGAGATGGGGAGTTTGGGCGGAGTCGATGCGGGTTCTAGGGCCTCTTGAGTTTCTTGAGTCTCCTGAAACGCGGAAACGCCCAATAACCTGGCTCCCCATCTGCCTTTAATGGGCAGTCTTTGATTGGGGGTTTCCGCCAGGCTATCTAAGGGAATTTTTGATGCGGGGGTAAAGTCGCCTACAGTTCCACTACTGACGAGCCACAGCCGGGAGGGGTTAAGGGTATTAATCAAATCCCTTACTTGTAGGTTGCCAGAGGGGAGGTTTACGGCGGTGGCATTGGCGATCGCCTTAAACGTCAGTTCTTTTAAGTCTGCTGTGCCATCGGCTCGCCGCCCCAGTTCTACACTCAGCAGTTCAAATACCTCGCTGATGGAGACCTGTTGAGCCAGGCTCTCTCTAAATTTCGGTTCGCGATCGATTAAGCGCAGAAATTCTTCCGCCCCTAATGTAATACAAATTACTTCCGTAGAAGCCAGGGCCGTTTCACATCCGCTTTGGCGCAGCAAACTGGCCCATCCCATCACCTCTCCGGGTTCGGCTCGTTTTAAGCTCACGGTGGTTTGTCGCCGTTGGTCGTAGCCTAAAATCCGCACTTGACCTTGATAGAGGATGGAAATTTGAGCCGGAACTTTTTCCCGAATCAGGATCGGTTGCCCGATCGCATAACGCAGCAGTTTACACCCAGAGGTCAACTGCTCTAGGGTGTTGGGATTAAGCTGATCGAAGGGCGGTATTTTCGCTAAAAACCCTTGGATTTGAGAAGGCGAGACAGCTTGAGTCATATCAATTAAAAATTAAAAATTAGAAATTAAAAATTGGGTTGCATCAGGTTTCTTGTTTGTCGGATGACCAAAGCGAGCGGATTGGCCCTAGTTTTTGGACTTCTTCTCGCATCCAGAGTTCAAATAATTCATCAATTAACTGTCGTCTCATGGCATCATCAAATTTGGCAGGAATGAATTTTTCCAATCGGACAATAACATACCATTCTCCTAAATTCCGAGGCGGCCAGAGTTGGCCCGGTTGGGAAATCGAGAGCAGTTTGGCCAGGATGGGGTGGGGCGTGGAAACGGAAACCGGCCCTAACACTCCTCCCGTATGGGATTCCGGCCCTTGGGAGTATTCGCGGGAGAGATCGGCAAAGCTGGCTTCTTCTTCTTGGATGCGAAAGTAGATTTCTTGGGCTAATCCGAGATCTTTGGTGCGAATCAGGGAATAGACTACTTGATCGAGGTGGGTTTTGCGACTGAGAAAGTAGGATTCTACTTTATTGCCCCATTTGGCCTGTTTAAATTTTTCGATCAGTAGGGGACGGATAGACACTTCTTGGAATTGTTCGGCGCTCATGCCTTGGTTTTCTAGCCAAGCGGCTTTGTCCTCTGGGGTGGTAAACTTGAGTTGACTGTGGACGGATTTGAGGGCCGCTTCGATTTCTTCGGGTGTGCAAGAGTAATCGGCGATCGCCCGATCGATTACTAATCCGCGCACCACATGGGGCATTAATTGATAACGGGTGAGCAGTTCTAAAATTTCATCTGTTTGAATGACTCGGTTGCCGACTTGTAGAATTTCTACCATTGGTTCTCATCGATAAGCGATCGCAGTTACTTGAATTTGAACGGTTTCCTTACACTCCCCTCCTGTCACTAGGGACAGTTTCCGCAAGCGGACATGAACAGGTTAATGGAAGGGCATACCCTTTAGTTTTTTTTAATGATACAGACTTCCAAAATAGGATAGCATCCCGATCGCGATTCAGTGCGAATTGGCGATGGGAATGGGATGGGGGAATGGGGAGGAGACATTCGATCGGGGTTGATTATGGTTTACATGAGTCACATTAGATTTAGAATCGAGGGTTGGTTGAGCCATTCCAGATTATGGACATATGGGGTGGCGATCGCCTTTCTCTGCGGTATTCTGATTTTCCTGGGTTTTCCTGTCTTTCCTCAACCTCCCGTAACCGTTCGTGTTCTCATTCAAGCCATTGATGCAACCCACTGGCAACCCCTGGTTACCCAGTTCAATCAAACCCACTCAGATATTCAGTTAGAGGTGGTTAAGGGGCCCAATAATACCAATTTAGTCGAAGATTTGTATACTTCGGCCTTTTTATTGGGGGATTCTCCCTACGATCTGGTCTATATGGATATTGTCTGGGTGCAAAAGTTTGCGGCTGCTCGGTGGTTGACGGATTTATCCGATCGAGTGACTCCAGAACAGTTAAATGTTTATCTCAAAGGGGATATTGAGGGAGGACGCTATCAAGGAAAGCTCTACCGCATCCCGTTTCAAACGGATGGGGGAATGCTCTACTATCGTCAGGATTTATTGGCCCAAATTGGCGCAACTCCTCCAGAGACGTTTGCGCAGTTAATGGCACTCTCCAAAATTCTACAAGAGCAAAATTTAGTGGCATGGGGCTATGTTTGGCAGGGGAAACAGTATGAAGGGTTGTCGGCCATGTTTACGGAAATTTTAGCCGGCCATGGGGGATTTTGGATCGATCCAGATACCCAAGCGGTAGGATTAGACCAACCCCAGGCGATCGCCGCCGTGGAATTTCTGCGCGATACTCTAGCAGAAGGGATTTCGCCCCCAGGGGTAACTACCTATTCTGAGGAAGAAACCCGTCGCTTATTTCAGAACGGCAAAGCTGCTTTTTTACGCAATTGGCCTTATGTCTATTCCCTGGCTTCGGATTCCGAATTGGTGGGGAAATTTGCTATTAAACCGATGATGCATACCCCAGGCAATAAGGGTGGTGCTTGTCTGGGGGGTTGGGGTTTGGGCATTTCTAAATCCTCTCCCCATCCGGATGCAGCTTGGCAGGTGATTGAGTATTTTAATCAGCCAGAGGTGCAGCGCCAATATTTTCAGCAAACTGGATATGTTCCTGCGCGGCGATCGCTCTTTTATGATAGTCAATTAATTACCCAATCCAATCATCTCCCCCGCTTGCTCCCGGTTCTCGATAGCTCGGTGCTACGTCCTCCCATTCCCCAATATGCCCAAGCCTCAGACATTCTGCAACGCTATCTGAGCGCCGCTCTAACTGGTCGAGAAACCCCCCAGAGAGCCATGGAATTAGCCGCAAAAGAAACTCGCGCCCTCTTGCTCCGGGGTGGATAGGGAGATGGGGAGATGGAGAGATGGGGAATGGGGAATGCGAGCGTCTCGCTCGCTGGATTTCTGTAGCGAGCAACTGGGTTTTGGTAGCGAGCAACTGGGTTTTGGTAGCGAGCAAGATGCTCGCACTACATCTCTCGCACTACATCTCTCGCACTACATCTCTCGCACTACATCTATTGCACTACATCTATTGCACTACATCTATTGCCTGATTTTAGAGGTGTCACGGCACTACAGCCTTACAAAATTGTTAAATAAGTATCCATGGAATCGTCGGGCAACAACTTCAATTGCTGATTCCTTAAATCTAACTCTATCCCCAACGTCTCCAAAGGAACCACCCCAATTAACGGCTCCCTTCCTCCTGGCAACTCCAGACATTCAAACGTTCCCTCACGTCCCATAATACAAATAGACGCATCACGAAAGATTCGCGCTTTACTCAATCCTGTGGCTGTGGCTACATTCACTTCCTTGAGCAATTCCAATCCTAAAGTGGCAATCACATCTGAAGGTAAACACAATAACGTAGCTCCCGTATCCACGAGAACCTCCGTCAGTGTCATCGATCGCACTTCTTCTGGAGTAATGTACCCTCGCGTTGCCGCAGACTCATCGGCGCGATTGGCTACTTTTAAGGTCGTTTCAATTTTTCCCATGGGGGTTTGAGTGGATGGATTCATAACGTTTTCCCTCTTACACTACCTGAATTATGACTACTGGATAAGGTGGGCAGGAAAACCAGTAATATTAATTCAACTTTAACAAAAATAGCCTGCCCACCCTACGATAAAATCGATGACAGTAACCAGAGAAATGATGACTCCAACGCCTAGACGAGACCAAAAGACCGGTTTAATCTTAATTGCGCCTGCCCTAATCATCCTGGGGTTAGTATTTATTTATCCCATTGTTCGCGCCTTTTGGTTAAGTCTGTATACCGAAAATTTAGGCACTCAGCTCGAAGCGGTTTTTTCCGGTTTCGCTAACTATCAGAGGCTTTGGGGGGATGGTCGGTTTTGGCAGAGTCTGGGCAATACGACGATTTTTACCACTGTATCCATTATACTCGAAGTTGCTTTGGGAATGGCGATCGCCTTAATCCTCAATCAAGCCTTTTTTGGTCGGGGATTTGTGCGTACCCTCACCCTCATTCCCTGGTCTCTTCCCACCGCAGTCATGGGGTTAGCTTGGGCATGGATTTTTAACGATCAATATGGCGTTGTTAATGATTTACTCACCCGTTTAGGCCTAATCGAAACCTCCATTACTTGGCTTGGCGATCCTACCCGCGCTATGATCGCCATGATTATCGCCGATGTTTGGAAAACCACCCCCTTTATCGCCATTATTTTATTGGCAGGCTTGCAATCGATTTCCGCCGATTTATATGAAGCCCATGCCATGGATGGGGCAACCCCTTGGCAGAGTTTTTGGCAAATTACCCTTCCCCTGATTACCCCCCAACTGATTATCGCTCTGCTCTTTCGATTTGCCCAAGCTTTTGGTATCTTTGATTTAGTGCAAGTCATGACCGGAGGAGGGCCAGCCGGAGCCACAGAAACTGTCTCCATTTACATCTATGCCACCGTGCGCCGCTATCTGGATTTTGGCTATGGTGCGGCCTTAGTTGTGGTCACCTTTTTACTCTTGATTTTAGCCGTGGCAGTTGCCGCTTTGTTACTCTCTAAGTTTCGCACTCCAGTTAGCGGAGAAAAGTAATCTATGACTTCTGAAATACAGCCTAAATTTAACCGGCTTAAATTACTTCTATGGTTAAGTGTTTTTGCCACAGTTCTGTTTTTTCTTACTCCCATTTTATGGCAAATCCTGACCTCCGTCAAGACCAATGAAGCCATTTCTGCCATACCCAACATTTATCTGCCCAGCCCCGATCAACTTACCTTAAAACACTATCAAAGTTTAGGCTTAGGCTTCCTCCGCTATGGCTTCAATAGTGGCCTAGTTTCCATCCTCTCCACCCTGCTCTGCTTAGGGATAGGAGCGCCGGCCGCCTATAGTCTCACTCGCTTAAACATACCGGGAGAAAAAATCATCCTAGGGTTGATTTTAGTCATTAGCCTATTTCCCTATGTGTTGCTGTTTCTGGGACTGCTGGAAATGGTGAAAGCCTTGGGATTAGGCAATAATTATTTGGCGTTAATTGTTCCCTATACGGCAATTAATTTACCCCTAACTATTCTCGTCCTCAGAAGCTTCTTTCAGCAATTGCCCAAAGACTTGGAAGATTCAGCTAAAATTGATGGGTACAGCACCTTGGGCATGTTGCTGAATATCATTCTACCCATGACCGTACCCGCTTTAGTCACCACGGGAATTTTAACGTTTATTTTTGCTTGGAATGAGTTCATTTTTGCCCTGACCTTTATCACCAATGAAAGGCTATATACTATCCCGGTTGCGGTTGCCCAATTGGGGGGAACTTCTGTGTTTGAAGTGCCCTATGGCCCCATGGCTGCGGCAACCATTGCGGGAACGATTCCCCTAGTGATTTTGGTGCTAATTTTCCAGCGCCGCATTGTGCAAGGCATTACCGCAGGTGCAGTGAAAGGGTAATATCAAATCCTTAAATGTTTGCATCAATTGATCCTAGAGAGGCAAGTTGCTCTTAGCCCCTTGTGAGCGTGCGTGTTCATAAGGAAATGATATTACTCATGCCCACATCCTCTGAATTGGATAGGCATCAAAAGCAGTGTCAGCACTGACAATCGGTAAAGAATTGTTCATTGCTTGAGCAATTAAAATGCGATCGAATGGATCGCGATGATGAAGGGGTAGAGTTCTATAATACTCAAGATCGGCAAAGGAAATATCTAAAGTTTCAATTCCAGTCTGTGCAAGAAAATCAGCTAATTCCATAAACTCAAAACCTAATTTCAACTTTTTAATTGAAATTTTGATAGCAATTTCCCAGACCGTCGCCATACTGACCCTAACCCGATCGGCATTTTCTATGCTACTTTTGACCCTTGATGGCAACTTAGGGTCATCAGCTAGAAACCACAACAACGTATGAGTATCGAGTAGCATTACATATAATCCTTCATCTCTTCCAGAGGGGCATCAAAATCTGCTGCCATCCAAATTTTTCCCTTTAACAATCCAGCTTGTCGTTTTTTTTGCTGCACTTCTGGTTCGATGCTTTTCTCTATATACCGTTCTGCTAAGAATTCAATATAGTGCAATACCTCGATTTGTAGAGACTCTGGTAATGTCTCTAATTTCTCTAAAATTACCGGTTGAATCATTATTATTGCTCCAAAATTACGCTAAAACCATTTTAATCATCGATCGTGTATATACGGAAATGATATAACATCAGTGTGAACAGGTATTAGGGTTAAATTTTAGGTTAAAATAGTTCTAGTATTATAGCTTGTCATTCTTCAATGGTCAATCTCTAAAATGGCTAAACTAATCTTAAAAAATTTACGCAAGCAATTTACGAGTAAGAGTATTCCGGTTAAAGATGTGAGTGTGAAGGTTGAAGAGGGGGAATTTTTGACCCTGTTGGGGCCTTCGGGTTGCGGAAAATCGACCCTTTTACGGATGATTGCGGGACTGGATCAACCGACGGAAGGGCGGGTTATTTTAGGGGGAGAAGATATTACTGGATTACCTCCGGGTGAACGGAATATGGCGATGGTGTTTCAGAGTTATGCGCTCTATCCCCATATGACGGTTTTTGAGAATATTTCTACGGCTTTGCGGTTGCGAAAAGTGGATCAAAAGGAGATTAAAACTAGGGTGCAAAGTGTATCGAAGCGTTTAGGATTGGAGTATCTGCTCGATCGCAAACCGGGGCAACTTTCTGGAGGGCAGCGTCAACGGGTGGCGTTGGCGCGATCGCTGGTACGGAACCCTGATGTATTCTTGTTGGATGAACCGTTGAGTAATTTAGATGCGCTGTTGCGGGAGCAGGTACGGGCAGATTTGAAGCAGCTCTTTGCAGCGCAACAGAAACCGGTGGTTTATGTCACTCATGACCAAACGGAGGCGATGACGCTTTCGAGTAAAATTGCTGTACTCTATGATGGGTATCTGCAACAGTTGGGGACTCCGGAGCAAATTTATCGTCAACCGGCGAATCAGTTTGTGGCGGGGTTTGTGGGCAGTCCGCAAATGAATTTATTAACGTTGACTTGCGAGCAAAATCAAGCTATTTTGGGGAATTTTGCTCTGCCGTTGCCTTCTTTGTCTAGAGTTCCTAGGGCGATCGCTTTCGGTATTCGTCCGGAAGATATTCGGATCGCTCCAGAGGATAGCAAGGAAGCGGTAGAAGGAACGGTTTATTTGGTGGAAGATTTGGGTAAGGAGAGGTTGCTGAGTGTGCGGATTGCGGGATCGGAGAAAACACTGCGATCGCTCATTCCAGCCGATCAACCCTTTTCTATGGAGCGGGTTAGGCTCAGATTACCCCAAAAGGCCATGCACTGGTTTGATGTGGATGCGGGCGATCGTGTATCATAAAGTGATTTAAGCCATTAAAAATGCAGGAAAGACTGACAATCAATTCTTGATGAATGGGAAGGGTTAACCGCTAAGTCACGAAGAAATACAAAGCCAAAAAATTCGTTAGGTAACGTAAATATTTATGAATACCAAGCCCTTGTTATCTATTATTACACCAACGCTGGGAAAGTTTTCGCCCTATTGGTTGGAACAGCTTTTAAGGATTGAAGGTGATATTGAATTTATCCTGATTTATCCACCAGGAGTTATACCCAGTGAGGTTAATGATCCTAGGGTGAGAACGTTGATCAGTCCCTATAAAGGAGAAATGATGCAGCGTTTTGTGGGTTTGCTTAATGCTCGTGGGACTTATTTATTGGCTCTAGATTATGATGATTATGCTCATCCCCAGATCATCAATATGGTTTCTACTTACTTCTCTAGATTCCCAGAAAGTGTTATTTTACGGTTGAAAAAAGCAGTTATTGATTCCCAAGAAACAGAACGGATAAAATCAGATTGGGAACCGATTCCCGATCTCGAACATATGCCAGTTTGTCAAAGCTATGATAAAGGAAAGTTTGAAGGATTATTAGAAGTCCCGATCGCACCTCTGACCGCTTCATTTAAGCTTTCTTATTTGATCTTCCCGTTTCAAAAAACAGGAATTCATTTTGAAAACTTTAATAATATTATTTGGAAAACTGAGGCGATCCAGAATGGGATGCCTGAACTCTCAAAAGCTACAGAGTTATTAGGTATTGTGACATGGATACCGAGATCGGGATTTGATCGTTTATCAGGTTTATTTGTCCAGGCGACTCTATTTGCACCGGATAAAATCATTGGACATTGGCTTTCTGGCCACGAGCAAATTCGTTTTATTTCTTCAGACCCTGCACTTAAAGCGGCCCGTTTTCATGTTGTCTCGGATTTTTTGCTGATCAAGTATTTTCCTCAATATCCTTATTTCTGGAGTCTATTTCTGAGTAAGGCTTATGCTTTGCCCAGAACAATTGCTAAGTATCTGAAGATGAAATTGTCCCCTAAATAAGATTACCCCAAAAGGCCATGCATTGGTTTGATGTGGATGCTGGCGATCGCTTACATCAATAGCAATAGCTGCCTAGATTACGGGTATGATTATTTTACAGTCCCTACAGGGTGCGGGGAAAAGGAGAGAAGAGAAAACTATGGTTCAATCCGGAAATTTGCAGGTAGGGTTAGTGGCGATCGCCACGACAGTGCGATCGGCCTATCGTCTGTTTCCCCTCACGGAGTCCCTGGGAGCAAAGCTGCTCGTTTCTCCCTCTTGCGCTCAAGCCTTATCGGGGGATAACTCCCTCGTCTATGAAGTCTATCCAGACAGCTTATCGGAAACCTTACCCACCTTGTGGTCGAACCATCAAGGGTTCATCTTTGGGTTAGCCCTGGGTGCGGTGGTGCGCTTAATTGCTCCCCTATTGAACCATAAAAGCACCGATCCGGCGGTGGTGGTGGTGGATGAAAACGGAAATCATGCCATCAGTGTCTGTGGAGGACATCAGGGAGGAGCCGATCGCCTGACGCGGTTAGTGGCGACTCAATTGGGCGCAGTGCCAATCGTTACCGGTGCTTGTGATAGTCTCAACTTACCGGCGATCGATACCTTGGGGTTGCCCTTCGGATGGAAACGGGGAAGCGGAAACTGGACGGGAGTGAGCGCGGCGATCGCCCAACAGCATTCCGTACAAGTGATTCAAGATGCCGGATCGACTCTGTGGCAACAGCATCTCCCCCCAGATCATCCCTTTGAATTTGAACTCGACTCTAGCACGGCACAAGCCAGGGTTTGGATCAGCGCCACCCAACGCCAGTTTACCGCCAAGGGAACCTTTCCCAAGGTGCAATGGCATCCCAGAGTGTTGTGGGTGGGGATGGGGTGCGAACGGGGAACCGATGAGCAGGTAATTTCCCAAGCGTTGGAGCAGGTTCTGGCGGCTGCACATCTGGCAGAAGGGGCGATCGCCGGTATTGCTACCCTGGATCGCAAAGCCGATGAGCCGGGCTTGTTGGCTCTGTGCCAAGCCAAAGGCTGGCCCCTAATCCCCTTCCCATCCCAGGCGTTAAAGGGGGTTTCTGTGCCCAATCCCTCGGTGGTGGTTGCCGAAACCGTGGGCACTCCCAGCGTCGCCGAAGCCGCCGCCCTAACAGCGGCCGGGGTATTGGAATTGCTGGTGACAAAACAAATCTATCGCTCTCCAGACTTAGCCGGAGCGGTTACTGTGGCGATCGCCCAATCTCCCCAAGAATACACCGCCAGAACCGGTCAACTCTCGTTAGTAGGCATGGGGCCCGGAGAGCTACAACAGATGACCCCAGCCGCTCAAACTGCTGTCACTCAAGCGGATGCAGTGCTGGGGTACGGGCTATATTTAGATCTGATCGCTCCCCTGCGTCGTCCCGGTCAAATCATTGAGAGTTTCCCCATCACCCAAGAGCGGCAACGGGCCGAACGGGCCATAGAATTAGCCCAATGGGGGTTAACCGTAGCCATGGTCTCTTCCGGAGATTGTGGCATTTATGGCATGGCGGGATTAGTCTTAGAAGAGTTGCAAAACCAGGGTTGGGATGGCCAAATTCCCGGCGTACAAGTGTTTCCCGGAATTACCGCCCTACAAGCGGCGGCTGCACGGGTGGGAGCGCCCTTAATGCATGACTTTTGCGCCATTAGTTTAAGCGACCTGTTAACCCCTTGGCCGGTGATTGAAAAGCGCTTGGTGGCTGCTGCTCAGGGAGATTTTGTCACCGCTATCTATAACCCAAAATCCCAGAAGCGAACCGAGGGAATTCGGCGATCGCAAGAAATTTTCCTTCAATATCGTCATCCCCAAACCCCCGTCGCCCTCGTGCGCTGTGCCTATCGACAAAACGAGGAGATTACCCTAACCACTCTAGAAGACTTTGCCCAACTCGAAATTGATATGTTAACCACCGTCCTCATCGGTAATCCCACCACCCGAACCCAAGGTCAATGGATGATTACCCCTAGGGGTTATTTTCCCTAATTTATCCCAACCTACAAGAGCGATCGCCCTAACCCACCTTAGTATCTTCTTGTTGCCTGTTATAACGGGGGACAACATCATGCACTAACAGACGAGTGACTTCTGTCTCAGCAGCGTCGAATATAGTCACATCGGGCACGCCTGAATTCACACTGTCTTGCTGACGAGTTGCTAAATCTTGACGTATGGGCATATCAGGAATATTGATGCAACCGTAACTCACTACATATTTGTTGTATATTTGGGTCTGAGCCGCAACATTAGCACCGCGCCCTAATCCCCGCCAAACTCGGCACGCTCGCAGAAATCCAATATTCTCTGGACTAAATTCTACAGTTCTGCAAAAGGCTTCGAGTCCGCCCAGGGTTTTATCTGGGCCAAGGGTGGCCTCAACATGGTCTAATGTCCGTTGCACGATCGCATCTCCCCCACTCGACTCTCCCCCACTCGATCCGGTGGAAGATGGGGTAAGTGATTCTACACCATCCATAGTTTTACCAGAGTCAAGGCTGGACTCCACTTCTTCTAACGTCCGTTGGACGATCGCCTGACCCCCATTTGGCTCTGGTTTGGCTTGTAAAGTCCCTGAGTGCGTCAGTCGCTCTAGAGGACTAGATTGGCGACTACTCTCTGGTTTCCACTCTGGCAGATCGCTTTCCGTCTTTCTCTGTAGCTTCGGTTGCACCACTGGGGGAGCAGCAAAGTGGGGGGCTTTTTTTTCTAACAGAGACTTGCGAGCAGAAATTCGGGTTTTGGTTTGACGGCGACGAGGAGACATGATTGAGATGAGGATAGAGGGTCTACCCTTTAGTATAAGGGGTGGTTTAGGCATTCTCCAAGATGTAGCACTTACCCATTGTGTGTCGATCCATGAAATAAATTCAACAGATATGATGGTCACCAGAGAAAACGGCAATCTGGACTATGAAAATTGAGCCAATGAGCGATCGCCACCCAACCGTTACAGACGCTCAAAACCTGGAAATTCCTGGCATGAAACCCCCAGAGATCGCCTACAGGTGTAGCGATCGCACTACAATAACGTCAGTGCTTCTTCTAGAGACAACTTTTTCTCAAGCATCGTCATAATAATTGGTAAGTAGCGATCCATCGTCATCACATTCGTATAAACCATGTTCTTGATTAACCCGCTATAATTATTACAACCCTCCACATCAATTGAAGTCTTAAACCGAAGGATCTGCTCCTCAAAATTCAGATCGAAACTGCCAACATTTAAATGATAATTGATCTTCATCAAAAACTTACAGAGCTTCGATTCTTGTGCTTTCGGAACCTTGAGGGCAATAATTGAATAAAAAATCAGTTGTTCTAAATCTTCTTTCGCTTCCGCTAGACACACCCATTTACCATATTCACCCTGAAATAGCATTTTTAAGATCGGTTGCTCTGGAAGTTTTTGTACCATCCAATCTTCCGCCTCAAAGAAAGCTAACGTCTGTTCTAAAATAGAAAGCTTCTTGAATTCTTCTCCCTCATCTGATGCCGAAAAACCAGCCAAAATTGCTTCTTTTAATTCTGATTGGAGATTATCCCGTAATAGATTAGCAAACGCTTCGGCAATAGGCTCGCTTGCCCTTGGATCTTCTGCCATCAGCGCAGGAGTTTGTTCTACCAGAGTAGCAATTAACTGATGGGAACTTGCATCAGAAAAGGGCGAGGGGATACTATCTTGGAGAAAACGAGTCACCGTTTCCAGAGCTAAATCTTCTAGAACCTCCTCATTTTCCACGTCCAATTGAGACCAATCTAAATAATCCCATAACGTTCGATAGCCCACCACCCCACTTTCCTGTTGCTGTTGCACCGATAAAGTTATCCAACTTTCCGTTTGCACCAGTCGGGCATTTTTCTGACGTTCTCCCAATTCCTGGAGGTAAGCAAGAGCAGTTTGAGCATTAGCTGCTTCTTGCAAGCGGGGAAGATATTCTGGGTTGAGAGTAACAGTGATTTCAATGGGAAGATGGGGCTGAAAATTGCAGTTTTCTTGGGTGTTCGTCAGTTCTGGTAAAATTTGAAAAAGGTTATGTTTTTCTAGAATTTGATAAGTTTCCAAGCTGACAGCAAACGTGAGATCGCATTTTTCTAACAACAGATGCGGTTGCCACCACTCCAAGTTGACAGCTTGTAGGGAGATGGGTGATGCCTGTGTATTGTAGAAACTTAAGGGAATCATTAGTTGTACAATCTATAGCCCCGATATAGATAGCCTTGGATTTCAACTGGTGTTTAAGATTGTCACCCATGTTTCATAATACCATAGCGAAGACTACTTAGCTTACAGCTATAGTAGGTTGGGTTGAACGAAGTGAAACCCAACAGACTCCCCAATATTGAATCAAGTTGGGTTTCGGTTCCTCAACCCAACCTACGAAAGTGGCGATCGCCCTGACCAGAACTGCTATAATTGAGCTTAACCTCATGGCGATCGCCAATATTTTATGCAATATCGGAGAGCTAAAACACCAGGAGCCACTTATTTCTTTACCTTAGTTACCCATCATCGCCATCCAATTTTCTGGAAATCTGAAAATATTGATGTACTCAGAGAAGCTTTTCGATATGTAATCAAACGCCATCCCTTCAAGATTGATGGGATTGTGATTTTACCCGATCATCTCCATACGCTTTGGACGTTACCCGAAAATGATGCTAACTTTTCCACTCGTTGGCGCTTAATTAAAAGTTATTTTAGCCGTAACTGTCCTCTGTCCAATCCAGATAAAATCACTGCATCTAGGAAACAGAAGGGAGAGAGAGCCATATGGCAACGTCGCTTTTGGGAGCATCAAGTACGTGATAATGAAGATTTTGTCAATCACCTGGAATATATTCATTATAATCCAGTACATCATCAATTAGTAAGTGCCCCAAAGGATTGGCAATATTCCAGTTTTCACCGGTATGTTGAAGCAGAAGTTTACGATCGGATGTGGGGCGCTTCGGACGAGTTAGTATTTGGCGATCGTATTGGCAATGAATAACCCAAATGAACCACCCGTAGGTTGGGTTGAACGAAGTGAAACCCAACAGACTCCCCAATATTGTAATTAAGTTGGGTTTCGTTCCTCAACCCAACCTACAACTTAGCTTACAGACTTGAACTTCTCAGACAATTTTTTTTGGTAGTCTAGTGGACTAAGAGGGCCACTAAAACTAGGAATTTTACTATTTATTTTTATTTGGTAATTAAATAGTTTAGAAACAAAAATATGCATTTGTTCTTTAGAAGTTGGCTCAGTTATATCCTTTTTCTCAACAATATCATACATCTTATCTGTTTTACTATTAATACTTGGTTTAATTTCTATCATTAAGTCAAGAGCTTCCGGATCTCCTGCGTAAGCAGCAAGCATTAGATTTCTAGCACTTTCATGTCGATGTTTTCCTCTGGTTCCCATAAACCATTTATACAAACCTTTCGCTTTTCTTATTACAATCCCGATAAAAGAAAGAACGGTCTTACCCAGCGCTATCGCACCTCCTACAATAGGGAGACCTGTTGCTGTCAAGATTAAAGCTAATACACTAACGGCCGATCCAACAACATCAGCTAATGCTGACCAGACTCGACGCTCGTTTTTGTCATAACCATACTTTAATACATCTAACAATTCTGGGTTATCATTTTTTTCGAGTTTTGCTTGATATGCTTTCCAAAACTCACCATACTGAAGTCCTGCACTTACAAACTTAGCAATATTCTTTATTAATGAAAGCAGACTGAAAAGAGAGTCTCCAAAATTTTCTTTTACAAATTCACAAACTGTTTTAGCGATGGAAACCATTTTATTCAGCCATGACATACCTTCGCTCTGTCCAGCATTATTGGAATCATTAGTTTGACTTTCTTTTTGAGCTTCTTCTGGTTTTTTCGCTTCGTTAAAAAAGCCTTTCATTTGTTCTGATAGTGATTTATTTTTTGCTTCCTCACCGAAAACCCCTTCTGCCGCTACCTTATCCCCTGACCAAGCTATTTTTATAAAGTTCGTTCCCAATTCTTTGGCAATTTCACTTTTGGTTTGTCCTTTACAGTTATACATATCTACTTGTAATTGATAACCATGAGTCATAAGCTCTGTTTTAAAAGACTCAAGCTCTGATTCAGATGCATTATATATATGTGCTATATTCATTCCCCTTTGTTCCATAGTAGGTTCTTGAGAAGTTTTAGGAACGTTATTTTGTTTGTCTTTTAGAGCAGTTATTTTTTGCAGGTCTTTTTCATCTAATTGTAAATCTTCTATATCGTCCTGAGAATCCTGGAAGTCATCATGGATACTCAAGAAAGATAATCCTTTATCATTAAACTGTTTTTGTAGCCATTGTTCTGCAATCGTCCAAATTGTAACTAACAAAATGATCCGTTCTTGAATTTTATTTTTATCCCCAGAGCGTGCCAGATCTTCATTACTTTGTGTTTTAATATCTTGATTGTATTTCTTAACGGCTTCGTTAATAGCTTCTGTTTTTGTTGTGGTAATATTCCACTGAACTTTTATCACATCAGGAATCGGATCGCGTTGCAAATATGTACCTTCACTACTCTGCTGCACGACGTGGGTTAACTCGTGGGCAATCAACTCCTGTCCGCCTCTGTTTTGGGGCTGATATTCCCCTTGTTTGAAAAAGATATTTTGTCCGGTGGTAAAGGCTTTGGCTTGGATGGACTCGCTTAACTGATTCGCTTGAGCATCGGTGTGTATTTTCACTCCCGAAAAATCGACTCCCATGGCTGTTCCCATTGACCGCTGTAAACTCGGATCTAAAGATTTGCCGCTACTTTTGGCATGGTTAATGGAGGATTCTAATTGAGTTGGAGCTTTTCCTCCTCCTAGGCTGGCTTGCCGTCCTGTGGGTTTTAAGCGCAAGGGGAGGTTGGATTCTTGGGTTTGCCGTTGTACTGTGGGATGTTGCTGGGCATCATTGGAGACAGGGCTATTGATCTGTTTGACGACATTATGAGCGACGGTGTTGGCTTGTTGCTCGTAGGGATCGTTGGGTTGTCCAATTTCTAATTTGGCTTGTAGGGCGGCTGAGGGTTGTAGTCGTTGTAGAGGGCTTGACTTGCTATTACCTCCGGGTTTCCACTCCGGTAGCTCCCGTTCGATTTTTCTCTGTATTTTGGGTTGAATTACGGGGGGTGCGGCAAACTGAGGAGAGGCGTTTTCCGAGGTTTCCTGCCGACGGGAAATGCGGGTTTTGGTTTGGCGGCGGCGAGGAGACATGGGTAGAGAGGAGGAGAATTAGGTTTATTTTCTTAGTATACATGGCTTTGCGCCCTCTGTCGGGGAATGGGGGAGTGAACAACAGACTCAATCTAGCTTTGAGCAAGCGGACATGAATGAGCTATTCAGTTTCTGGTTTATGCCCAATAGTGTTTGATCGATCCCTATTTTCACCAAATAGCTTGTCTTTTAACTCTGGAGTCGTTTTACCCACTAACTCCGCCGCCGTAATTTGACCTTCATATATATTTTGTTCAGCCTCCTTAAGTTGCTGCAACCAATTGGGATCTTTAACGGTAAGGCCTTTACCATCCTCAGTTAGCTGAGTGTAGTCAATTACTCGACCTCCAAATTCGCCACCAATTCTTCCTCCTTTGCTCGTACCTGTGGAAGAAAACTCCGCAGGAGCGCCCCTACTATCGTGATACATTCCAAACACATCGGTTTTCGCCATTCTTGAAGTTTCTGTCCCAATGAGGACACTCCCAGGAAGTTGAATTGTTGGAGGACGATAGTATATATACATATGCCCATGTCTGCCATCTGGTAAAATAACGTCACCTGACAGATCTTCATTACCTAGTCCTCCCAGGGGTATATCCATGCCATAATGCTTGAGGGTACTGGACATATGGAACTTACCTTTCACATCTGCTGTATTTCCTTTTTCTTCTGTCAATGAGTTTTCCGTGACTTTAACATTGTGGCTAGAAAACATTCTCGTGTCTACCTGAGCTTTATAATGATCGCTTTTACTCTCTTCTGACCCCTCTGTGATATCCTGGTAAGCTCTAGGTTTATGAGTGTTGCCCGAAGCACCTAAAAGCCAATGAATAAATTCATTGACTCTTTCCGGGTTATCCGTCTCCACAGGGGGTAAGTTGATCATCACTCGACCTCCATGGGAAAGAGCGACGGCAACGTTTTCTTCCCATTGTTTGAAATCAGTTACATCTTGATTTTCTCTATACTTTAATCCGTGATGAAGGAGGAGAAAAACTCGTTGCAGGATTTTAATGGCTGATTCATTTTGTTGTTGGTATTTTTGCCTTACAGATTCAGATGCATTTTCTGTATTATTACTTAAAGTGTTCTCCCACATCTGAGTATCTTTGTTGTAAATATCATTTTTGAATTTTTCATATACTTCTCGTTTGGCTTTCGTCTCTGGTTTTTCTTCTTGTGGATCATCTTTCAGTGCTTGTTCATACTCTGATTTAGCTTGCTTCATGGCATTTGCTTCATAGCGCAAATATCCTGGAGTTTGCAGAAACTGTTCATCGTTATCGTTAACTACTTTATCGCGTTGATAGGTGGCAATTTGCAGGCGATGAACTGGACTTAAGACTGCTTCTCCCCTGACAACAGGAATAGGAATAGGGCTAATACTATTAACAACCTTCAAGTAGTCATGTTCTTGGACTCTTTCCCAATCTCCAACGACTCTTTTTTCTGTTGCGACTTGTTCAACTTCTTGTTGGGTGAGGAGGCCATTTTGAGATAAGTAAGTTTTCCCTTCTGGAATATTACTCAGTTCTTGTATGGCGTTCACCATATCATTTGGCAAAAAACCTTTGCCTAAATCAATTTGTTTGGCTAAACTCATCTGTTCATGCTGTTCTTTCCCCTTCTTGTCTTTGTAAGAGCGTTTAGCCACTGCAATCAGTGCTTGGATTTTGGCAATATTTTCTTGCTGCGATTGTAAGGCTTTATTATTTTCTCTGACTCGCTGACTATTAGAAACATACGTTCCATATAACTGTAATCGAGTGGCTCGAATGTATCGAGGATGGTTGTCAGGGCTACCTTTAATGCGATACCATCTATTGTTACCCGCAGGATCGGTTATATGGTGTTCTGGATTATCGCTAATTTCTACGACTTCACCTGGTTGATAATCTGTCTTCTGTGTCAAACTGTGGATGTTTTCAAAGTTCCTATTTTTGACATGAGCTTGCTCCTTAACGGTGTAAGGTTTCATTTGCAGTACGGGTGTACCCAATACATTGGGCAATCCTTGAATAACCTGTCTTTTGGGTTTTAAGCGCAAGGGGAGGTTGGATTCTTTAGTTTGCCGTTGTACTGTGGGATGTTGCTGGGCATCATTGGAGACAGGGCTGTTGATCTGTTTGACGACATTATGAGCGACGGTGTTGGCTTGTTGCTCGTAGGGATCGTTGGGTTGTCCAATTTCTAATTTGGCTTGTAGGGCGGCTGAGGGCTGTAGTCGTTGTAGAGGGCTTGACTTGCTATTACTTCTGGGTTTCCACTCCGGTAGCTCCCATTCGATTTTTCTCTGTATCTTGGGTTGAATTACGGGGGGTGCGGCAAACTGAGGAGAGGCGTTTTCCGAGGTTTCCCGCCGACGGGAAATGCGGGTTTTGGTTTGGCGGCGGCGAGGAGACATGGGTAGGGAGGAGGAGAATTAGGTTTATTTTCTTAGTATACTATATTAAGATCTGGAGGCTAAAAAGGATGAAAATAGAACAGAGACGCGATCGCCCGACTCTGCAAGATCTCCCACTCATTCCAGCCGATCGCCAAGCTGCCATAGATGAGCTAATTGAGGCAATTAGCATCATTGGCTCCTTCCTGGATCTCCACATTGCTCGCAACACAGAGGAAGATGTCACTGATATATCCGATCGCGTCCAGGATATTGTCTTCATTCGTCGGACTCTGGAAAAACCAGTCACCCTCAAAACTTTAAGTCAAACCTTTGGTCTATCCCCATTTGAAATCAGCATTTTACTCTGTTGCGTAGGACAAGCCATTAATCCAGAATTTCCCGATCTATTGGCGATCGCCCATAATAAACCTGACTGCAATTATCCCACCTTTCAACTCTGCCTAGACTGTTTTCCCCAACCCCATTGGGATGCCTTCACCGAAACCCGTCCCTTGCGAAAATGGCAACTGATACATGCTGCTGCTAGTCCAGAAATTACCCGCGCTTGTTTGCAAATTGATGAAGCCATTTTGCACTATTTAATGGGAGAAGTTTACCACGATCCGGTCATTGGAACAGTCCTTACCCCTGTGCAAACCTTTACCCCACCCGTTTTGCAACCCTCCTATCAGATGATTATTGATCAAGTTGTGTCTGTCTTTCAGGGAGCTTCCAGGACTCAACCTATGATTCAACTGTGCGGCCCACTGAGGGAATCTCAGGCAGAAATTGCTACTCAAATTAGTCAGTTTTTACGCTTACCCCTCTATCGTCTGCCCAGTGATGCCATCCCCAAAGATCGACCCGATCTGCAACGGTTGGTGATGCGTTGGCAGCGTTGGTATGCCTTGGCTCCAAGCTTGTTATTGGTCGAAGTGAATCAATCGGAAACCGCAGAAAACCAAGCCTCTTTACTCTCTCCCTTTTTACACTCTCTTCACGTCCCGGTCATAGTTGCTACCGATGAACGGTTGCCCCTCTCCCCTGGGCTTTCCTTTGATGTAGAAGCGCTGCAATATGGGGAACAATTGCAACTGTGGCAAAAAGCATGGCAGGATTACCCGGAAGATGTGGATCGATATCTGTCATCCTTAGCGGCTCAATTTCACTTATCCGCAGCCACCATTGAGACTGCGAGTGCAGCCGTGCGATCGCAACTTGATTTAACCCCTAAAGTAATTGGGGAGAGACTTTGGCAGTTTTGCCGCTTGCAAGCCAGACCGGAATTAGAAAGGTTAGCGCAACGCATTGAAGTGAAAACCACCTGGGATAATTTTGTCCTTCCAGAGCGAGAAAAAGGGATTTTACAGCAAATTCTCATTCATGTCCGCCAACAGGCAACCGTCTATCAAAATTGGGGGTTTGCGGCGAAAAATCAGCGCGGGTTGGGGTTAACTGCTTTATTTGCGGGAACCAGTGGCACGGGGAAAACCACGGCGGCGGAAGTGTTAGCCCATGAGCTAAAATTAGATTTATTTCGCATCGATTTAAGTGCAGTCATGAGCAAGTATATCGGCGAAACGGAGAAGAATTTACGCCGTATTTTTGATGCTGCGGAAAAAGGGGGCGGAATTTTATTGTTTGATGAAGCGGATGCTCTGTTTGGTTCGCGCACAGAAGTGAAAGATAGCCACGATCGCCACGCTAATATTGAAGTGAGTTATTTGTTACAGAGAATGGAAGCCTATCAAGGATTAGCGATTTTAACCACCAACTTCAGGGATAATTTAGATCGGGCCTTTTTGCGTCGTCTGCGGTTTATCGTCAATTTCCCCTATCCCAGAGCGCCAGAACGCAGTCAAATTTGGCAGCGTATTTTTCCGAAACAAACTCCGACAGAGGGGTTGGACTTTAAGCGGTTGGGGCAACTCGATGTTACCGGGGGTAATATTAAATCTATTGCCCTGAATGCAGCATTTTTGGCCGCTGATGCCCAGGAACCGGTGAAAATGAAGCATATTCTGGAAGCGACGAAAATGGAGTATATGAAATCGGGGCGATCGCTCACGCGCACAGAAACCCAAGGCTGGGATCTCTCTTAGTTACAGGGCTTTGGGCTATGTATATCACTGTGGTGCGATCGCTCCGATATAATCAAACCAGAACGGTTTAATCCAGTAGATTTCTATGTTTAAGGACATTACAGTTAGTAACTTTCGATGCTTTAAGGATCTCACCATTCCTAACCTAGAGCGAGTGAATTTAATTGGGGGGGTTAATAATGTGGGCAAAACCACCCTGCTAGAAGCGATCGCCCTATCAACGAGCTTAAATTCCCTAGAAACCCCCCTAAGATTGAATTTTGACCGGGGGATTGTCCGTCACCCCAACTTTAATATAGAAGAGATTTGTGAGTGGTTATTTTATGACAAGAGATCGGATCGTAGCATTAAAATTAAGATAGCCGATCATCAAAATGTAGAGTTTCAAGTTAAGCTGTATTTAGAAAAGGCATCAGCACCCAGGATACTCCCTTTCAGCTTAAGATCCAACACTCGCAAGTTTTTCAAAGACTTAAAGCTAGAGTTCCAGAAAAACGAGCAGCACCTAAGTTTCACGATTTTTCTCACAGTAGATAGAGAGGATATTGACGAAATAAAACTCGGAATTGAACAGGAGAGTATACCCGAAGAAACCCAAATTAATTTTTTTGATTTTAGTTATTTTATCAGCAGCCACTCCAATCGATCTCCCAGTGAGGATGCACGAAAATTTAGTGATTTAGAAGCCATCAATAGGCAGCATGAAATCGTCGATATTTTGAAAATTTTAGAACCAAGGTTAGAGCGTTTAGCTGTCCTAGTCCATGGAGAAACACCCATGATCTATGGAGATTTGGGCATGGAGTCTTTAATTCCTATTCCCGTCATGGGTGAGGGGATGGGACGACTACTTTCAATTATTCTGTCGATCATGAGTGTTAGTGATGGTATCTTATTGATTGATGAAATTGATAATGGTCTTCATTATTCCGTCTTAGAAAAAGTTTGGCGATCGATTTCTTTAGCCACTAAAAAGTATAATACCCAAATTTTTGCCACTACTCATAGTCGTGAATGTATTCTCGCTGCCCACCAAGCTTTTTCTCATTCTGAATCCTATGATTTTCGTTATATCAGGTTAGAGCGGGAAAAAAATTCTCCGTTGATTAAATCTTTAGTTTATGACCAAGAAAATCTAGACACTTCTGTAGATCTAAATCTGGAGATGCGCTAATGAGTCAGGCAAACTCAACCGTAACCTTTCACAAGCCAAGAGTTATCCTTGGTGAAGGAATGGATGAAAAGTTGTTTTTCTCTGGGTTGATTAAGTTTTTAGAGATTCAGGATATTCAGATCGAGGTTTATGGAGGCAAAGATAATTTAAAGCGGTTCTTAAAAACGGCTCCTTTAATGCCTGGATTTTCTGGTGTTGTGGCTTTAGGGATAACAGGGGATGCGGATGATTCATTTACCTCCAAATCTCAAAGTATCAAAGGAAAAATCGCTGAATTTCGAGGTTATGTGAATGTCAGCAGTGATTTAAGAATTAACTTTTGCAGAATTGATTGAATTTGTGCAAAATCTTTGAAATAGCTCTAAAGCTCTGTAATCTATTTCACTCAATCATCCCCGATCGCTTTCCATGTTGGCTAAAATTTTCCGAATCATTGATCCATCTTGGGCTTGGGGCAAATAGCGCAAGTAGTCCTCTAAATCTTGGGTGGCTAAACTCCAGTTGCCGAGTTCATAGGAGATCAAACCGCGATCGCGCAATTCCATCGGCGCTTGGGGAAACAAGAGTAAAATGCGCTCAATGGCGGCTAAGGCTTGCTCAATTTGATGATTGTAGAGATAAATCATTTTCAGGTTTGTCAGCATTCGCGCTAAAAATTGGCGAGGACTAACCGGAGCTAGAAATTCCGGCTGCAAATCAACCGGTTGCCCGTAAATCTGCGATAACCGTTTAGCACAGTCTTCCGGAAATAGCACTTCTCCTTGATGAAAGGCATCGACGAAAATCCCCGCATCTTCAAAATCAGGACGAATCAAAAAATGACCGGGCATTCCGATCCCCACCATGGGAAACTCCAGCCGTTGGGCAAGTTCTAAATAGACGAGGGCAAGGGTGATGGGGATGCCGGTGCGTCGGTTGAGGACTTCGTTTAAGAAGCTATTGCGCGGATCGTAATAGTCTTCTGTATTGCCCCGAAAGCCGAGCTGCTCGTAGAGATAGGTATTGATGGTTTGGATGACGCGCAGGGGATAGCGCTCCTTCGGTAGCTGGGTTTGGATCTCCTCTGTTATGCGATCGAGTTGTTGCAAGTATTCAACCGGATCGAGTTCAGGATAGGCTTCAGCCGCAATGTAAAGCGCTGCTTTCGCTAGGGAGAGGGAGGCTTCGGGTTGCTGTATTTCTTGATAAAACTGTTGTCTGGCTCTGGGAAAGTCCATAATCAAAAATTTATTTTTTCTATGTCCTTCTAGTTTGGCATACTTGCATCCGTCTGTTGCCTGAAAGACTTGTCAAGTCTAGCTTTTTTCTAATCCCGACTAAAAAAGTCGGGATTGTTTGACGACCCTTGACCCCCGTGATACGATGCAAATCGAGGATCAGAAATCGCACGTTAAACAAAGAGGAAGACAAAAGTTATGACCCTGGCCACCGAAACCCTAAACCGAAGTTCCCAGGCTGCTTGTGAAAAGTTAGTCTGTAAAGAGTGCGGCACAACCTACGAACTCGAAGCCAAGCATGTGTGTGATGAGTGCTTTGGCCCCTTAGAAGTCAGTTATAACTATGACCGTTTGCGCCAGCAAGTAAGCCGTGAAACCATTGAAGCCGGCCCCAACTCCATTTGGCGTTATCGTCAGTTTCTTCCTCTACTGAGCGATAACGTGATCGATGTGGGTACGGGGATGACTCCTCTCCTGAAAGCGAATCGGTTGGCGCGGCAGTTGGGTCTAAAAAATCTTTATATTAAAAATGATGCGGTAAATATGCCCACCCTGAGCTTTAAAGACCGGGTGGTATCTGTTGCCCTATCGAGAGCCAGAGAATTAGGATTTTCTACAGTATCTTGTGCGAGTACCGGTAACTTAGCCAATTCTACTGCGGCGATCGCCGCCCATGCCGGTTTAGACTGTTGCGTATTCATCCCCGCAGACCTCGAAGCCGGTAAAGTATTGGGAACCCTAATCTACAATCCCACCCTCATGGCCGTCAAAGGCAACTACGATCAAGTCAATCGCCTCTGTAGCGAAGTTGCCAACACCTACGGCTGGGGATTCGTCAACATTAACCTGCGTCCCTACTACTCCGAAGGCTCCAAAACCCTAGGCTATGAAGTCGCCGAACAACTCGGTTGGCAACTGCCCGATCACGTAGTTGCTCCTCTAGCCTCCGGTTCACTCTATACCAAAATTTACAAAGGATTCCAAGAATTCATCAAAGTCGGCTTAGTCGAAGATAAAGCCGTGCGCTTCAGTGGCGCTCAAGCCGAAGGTTGCTCCCCCATCGCCTCCGCCTTCCGGGAAGGACGAGACTTTATCGCCCCCGTCAAACCCAACACCATCGCCAAATCCATCGCCATTGGTAACCCCGCCGATGGAGTCTATGCCCTCGATTTAGCCCGCAAAACCAACGGTAACATCGAATCCGTCACCGATGCTGAAGTGATTGAAGGCATTAAACTGCTGGCAGAAACCGAAGGCATCTTCACCGAAACCGCAGGGGGAACCACGATCGCCGTCCTCAAAAAACTGGTGGAAGCCGGTAAAATTGACCCAGATGAAACCACCGTCACCTACATCACCGGCAACGGCTTGAAAACTCAAGAAGCCGTCCAAGAATATGTGGGTGAACCCCTCACCATTGACGCAAACCTAGATAGCTTTGAGCGAGCAATGGAGCGGGCACGCACCCTCGATCGCCTAGAATGGCAACAAGTCTTGGTCTAAGATTTTAGCCCAATTATTCCAGAAACCCGGAATGGGGAACCCTTTCCCCATCTTCCCCCATCTAAAAGAGAGAAACACTGCAATCATGGTTAAAGTTTTAATTCCTACCCCCCTACAAAAATACACCGGCGATCGGGCAACAGTAGAAGTAGAAGCCGCCACTGTTGCCGAACTGATTGACGCTTTAGAAACAAGCTGCCCAGGGATTAAAAACCGCATCTGCGATGACTCTGGCAAAGTTCGCCGCTTCTTGAATATTTATGTGAAAGAAGAAGATATCCGCTTCTTAAACAATACCGAAACCCCACTCAGCGATGGGGATGAAGTGAGTATTGTCCCCGCAGTCGCTGGCGGTTAGTCTTCTTCTTATCATCATTTGCATGAACTCAACTCCATTTTGCCACAGCCTTAAAAGCTGTGGTTTTTTATCGCTTATCCCCAGCGCAAAGCGCTATAAGATCTATGCCTCTCAATCCGTCCTTAATTTGGTCTTTGCTACAAGTAAAACGCTCGGAATTTAAGGGATTAGAGTACCAAGTTTCCGAGAAACTTCGCCCCTATCGTCAAGCACTGTTACATCGTTATCGGGACGTAGCAGAGCGATTAAAAACCATTGAATTAAGGGATGAAAACGACTCGATTTATGCAGAACCGCTTGAAAGCAGCGATCGCGGTTGGATCGTAAAATCCAATCTGGTTTGGCAAAATCGAGAACAGAGTTTACAATGGGTGCGCGATCGCCTCACCGGAATTCCCACCTTTGCCGTTGATGGCTCCCAAATCTATCCCACCAAAGACTTTTCCCTTCCCATTGCCCTGATTCAAATTGGCTGGTTTGAAAACTTCCATCGCCCAGATGGGGACTATGAAAAAGACATCGCCGTAGATTTAATTACCCCCAATCAATTCGCCGCTTTAGGAAAAGGAGAATCCCTCGATCGCCTCGTCAACCGTCGCCGCTTAGAACTCGAAGTGCGCCGCATCATCGATTACATGCAAACCCACAGCCATCAATCCTCCCGCCTCGTGTTTTATGATGGTTCCCTGATTGCCAGTTTTGCCGAAACCTTCGATCGCCCAACCTATCAGTCTTATCTCAACACCTTGCGTCAACTGTTGAGCGCCAGTCAACAGCATCAAATTCCCCTCGTTGCCTATATTGACACCAGTGCATCCGAAGATCTAACGCAAATGCTGCAACGGGTATTAGGATTACCCCCCATTTCCGGAGTCAGCGATCCGCAACTGCTCAACCCCCTCATGGAATGGGGCGATCGCACCCTTCTGTGCCGCTCTCATCGTCCCGGTATCCTCAGCGACTACCAGGAACAAGCCAATCAAGTCACCTTTACTTACCTCAAAACCCATGCCGGATACCCCGTGCGCCTAGAATTGCCCCTTTGGATCTTTGAAGCCGGGTTACTCGAGCAAGTCATTGACTGGATACGCGCAGAAACCATTATCGGACACGGCTATCCCTATGCGATCGAAACCGCCGATCAAGTCACCGTCCTTCGCAGCGAAGACCGTAAACTATTTTACCGCCTTCTCCAAGATTGGGCAGAGCAAGAAGAAATCCCCTTTCGACTCTCCCGGAAAATGGTCAGCAAAGCCCATCGACGTTAATCATTAACTTATATCAGTAAATTAAAACAACCCGGTCTCAAACCCAGAATGGGTGAAGTACAGACTTGAGAGCATAAATTGGCTGCTTGGCAAGATTCAGCTAAAATAAGCTAGTGTTTAGGGTGAGGACATGAACCCATGGCAGTCATCAACGGTATGCCCGGCAATAACTTCATTGTCGGAACCCCAGCAAGCGACCAAATCTTTCTACTCGCTGGCAATGATACGGTATTTTCCCAACAAGGCGGCGACCTGATTTTCGGGAATTTCGGTAATGACCTGTTATCCGGAAATGAAAACAATGACAGTATTTTCGGAGAACAGGGAAACGATATCCTGATTGGCAACCAGGATGAGGATTTGATGAATGGGAATCAGGGGAACGATACCCTCTATGGCGGTCAAGGCAACGACATCCTCTATGGCGGTCAAGATAGTGACCTCGTATTCGGCGACAGAGGCAATGATGTCCTCCATGGCGATTTAGGCGCGGATGGGCTAATTGGTGGTGACGGTCAAGATATTTTTGTCATGGGTCGGCGCAACGTCTTTGGACAACCTCCCACCACAGGCGGCCCCTTAATCTCCGATGCCGATATTGCCGATGATTTTGTAGATGGCCAAGATTTACTCGGTTTAGAACCCGGTTTAGCCTTTGAACACCTATCCATTACCGCCGGAACCGGGCCATATACCGGCACAACCGTGATTCAAGACCTGGTAACCAGTAACTACTTAATGATCTTACCAGGGGTGAATCCCAATCAGATTACCGAAGCTGACTTTACCACCAACTTAAATCCCATCCCTGTACCGACTCCGCCACCAACCCCAACCCCAACCCCAACTCCAACCCCTATCCCCCCTCCCCAACCTTCAACGGTTTCCGTCGAAGCGACCACCAATATTGCCGTAGAAGGAGACCCAGCCACCAATGGAATTTTTACCCTCACCCGTACAGGAGGGTCTACAGAAGCAGCACTGACGGTTAACTATACGGTTCAGGGAACGGCAGAAAATGGGACGCGCTACCAACTACTCAACAACAGTGTAACCATTCCCGCCGGAGCAGCGACAGTGGAATTACCGGTTGTGCCGATTAATAACGATATTCCGGATGGGGTTCAAGATGTGAGCATTACCCTCTCCAATAGTGGGTTTTATATTGTGGGTACTCCCAATACCGCCCAGGTGAAGATTCTGGAAGATGATTGGGTGTATGTAGATGATAATTGGGCAACTCTGGCCGATGGTACAGCCGTTGACCCCGATGGAGATGGGCCGCTGACCGAGGGAGATGGAATTATTGGCATTAATGCCTTTGCTCAGATTCAGGGCGGAATTAATCGCGTCTCTGTTACACCGACAGGGAGCTTGGTGCAAGTGCTACCGGGTATGTATATTCCCGGCCAGGTGATTAATATTAACAAACCGGTACAACTGTTGGGGCCGAATGCCAATCAGGGTTTGGGGGCTGCTCGTAACCCAGAAGCCACCATTGGCGGTGCAGGAGGGTTTGTGGAATTTGACCGCGCGGGTTCTCCTGCTGGGCCGATTATTATTAATGGATTCGAGTTTACCAGTGATGGAGTTGCTGAAACTCCGGTGATGAATTTGAGAGACCCCGGTAGTGAGGTGATTATCCGCAGTAATACGTTTACGAATCTGATCGAAGATGGTATTTTCCGCACCTTGAATTCGCCGAATCCCCAAGGGTTTGGTACATTGACGGTTCAAGATAATCAGTTTGATGGTATTACGGGCAATGGAAAGCGGGCCATGTTTATCTATGAAGTGGATACGGTGAATATTGTCAATAATGCGGTGAATAATATTGGTAATCCTGGGGAAGATGCTCCAGGAATCTTGTTAGATACGATTGGTTCGGCCAATATCAGTGGAAATCGTCTGAATACGGTGCGCCAGCAGGGAATTCAAGTGGCTGGTGTCAGAGCGGGTGGGGGTACGGTGACGATTGAGAATAACCAGTTGGAAAATATTAATACGAATAATGGGGCAACTGATGGGGCGATTCGTCTGCGAGAGTCTCCGTTTGGGGCAACGCTGAGTAATGCCGGTAGTATTGTGGTTCAAAATAACCAGGTGACGGGTAGTAATAATGGTTTGGCGATTCGTCCAGGTGCGAATTTGGGAACGGGAGGCTTTTTGACGGTGACGAATAATGGGTTTGCGGTGAATGGGGGTACGTTCTCGATTCTCCATAATGGTACGGGGACATTGAATGCTGGGGGTAATTTCAGTGACACGATTGGCGGGACGGCTCTGACAGCAGCAAATGTGGGTGGAACAAGCGCGGGTAGTGTGGTGCTTTAGGGTTGCCCTCTCCCTATATCCCTCTCCCACTCTGAGAGGGACACGGTTTAATCGGACTTGATATGCAGGTGAAATCTGAACATCTAGAGATGATTCGCGCTCATGCCCAGGAGTGCTATCCCCAGGAGTGCTGCGGGGTGCTGTTGGGTAGGGTTGAGGGGGATGAGGTGTTTTTGGTGGAGGTGGTGCGGACGGAGAATGGTTGGAATGAGGAGATGGTAGAGCGGTTGGAGGAGATGGGGATGGGGGGGAAGACGAAGATGGAGCGGTACGCGATCGCCCCCCAAACTCTATTAAAGTTACAAAAAGAGGCCCGTTCTCGTAATCTCCAGATGGTGGGATTCTATCATTCCCATCCCGATCATCCGGCTATCCCGTCTGAGTGCGATCGCCTGCTCGCTTGGCCAGATTACAACTATATTATCGTCTCCGCGATCCAAGGACGCGCCACCGTTATCAACAACTGGGTTTTAGACACAGATCGGCAATTTCAACCTGGACAACTCGAAAACATTCTTAACACAGACCCTCACGGGTGAAAGACAGCGCTACAATAAAAGACTCCATAAGGGAAATTCTTGCAACTTGTCCCCTAAACTTCTATGCTCAATCCTAATCTGGACGATATTCAACTCATCCCAGAAGAGTACGAACGCTACTCTCGCCATCTAATTTTGCCAGAAATTGGACTGGAAGGGCAAAAACGCCTCAAAGCGGCCAGTGTTCTCTGTATCGGTACAGGGGGACTCGGTTCACCCCTACTGCTCTACCTCGCAGCCGCCGGGGTCGGACGCATTGGTATCGTTGACTTTGATATCGTCGATCATTCCAACCTTCAACGTCAAGTTATTCACGGCACATCCTGGGTGGGGAAACCCAAAATTGAATCCGCCAAAAATCGGATTCATGAAATCAACCCCTATTGCCAAGTCGATCTCTACGAAACGCGCCTGAGTTCGGAAAATGCTCTAGGGATCGTGGAACCCTATGACCTGGTAGTGGATGGAACTGACAACTTCCCTACCCGCTATCTGGTCAATGATGCCTGTGTATTACTCAATAAACCCAACGTTTACGGGTCGATTTTCCGCTTTGAAGGACAAGCCACTGTTTTCAACTACGAAGGGGGGCCCAACTATCGCGATCTTTATCCCGAACCCCCACCGCCGGGAATGGTTCCTTCCTGTGCAGAAGGGGGCGTTTTAGGTATTTTACCGGGAATTATTGGGGTCATTCAAGCCACGGAAGCGGTGAAAATTATCCTCGGCTCCCAAACCACATTAAGCGGTCGTTTGCTGCTCTATAATGCCCTGGATATGAAATTCCGGGAACTGAAATTAAGACCGAATCCAGAGCGCCCAGTCATTGAAAAACTGATCGATTATGAGCAATTTTGTGGCATTCCTCAAGCTAGGGAACTCGAAGCCCAACAGCAATCAGCAATTCCAGAAATGACGGTTACCGAATTGAAAGCCCTGCTCGATAGTGGTGCTGAGGATGTGCTGTTAATTGATGTCAGAAATCCCCATGAATACGACATTGCCCAAATCCGGGGTGCAGTGTTGATTCCCTTACCGGATATTGAACAAGGGAAAGGGGTTGAGAAAGTGAAGGAATTGTACAATGGCCATAAATTATTGGCCCTGTGTAAGGTGGGAGTGCGATCGGCTAAAGCCTTAAGTATTCTCAAGGAATCGGGAATTGAAGGGATTAATATCAAAGGTGGCATTACGGCCTGGAGTGAAGAAGTCGATCCGAGTGTACCGAAATATTAATCTCCCTCTGGATTAATTTCCCGATCGCCAAAAGAAAGACGGTTGAGTAACTCAACCGTCTCAAAATTAATTGTGCAGCAAAGTGCTGTAACTTTTATCCAAGCTTCATGTAGCTTAATCTGTTGCCTTGGTTAACACGGGAGTCTGTTGATCCTGGGAAGTAATACTCACTTGTCCGGACTCATCCACATCAACAGTAGCGGTAGACCCTTGACCCACTCGACCAGAGAGCAGTTCCTCGGCTAAGGTGTCTTCCAATAGGCGCATAATGGCTCGACGCAGGGGACGCGCACCGTAGGCGGGATTATACCCTTCTTCAATTAACCGGTCTTTGAATTTATCGGTCACTTGCAGGGTAATCTCTTTCTCCGTTAAGCGCTTGAAGACATCCTTGAGCAAGATTTCGGCAATTTCTTTGACTTCTTCCTTGTTCAACTGACGGAAGACGATGATTTCATCTAACCGGTTGAGGAACTCTGGGCGGAAGTAGGCTTTGAGTTCTTCGTTGACTAAGGAACGGATGCGGTTATATTGGGCATCTTCGGCGTTGTCGTCGAACTCGAACCCAAGTCCACCGCCACCTTTTTCGATCACTTTAGACCCGATATTACTGGTCATGATCAAGAGGGTGTTTTTGAAGTCTACCGTGCGTCCTTTGGCATCGGTTAAGCGACCATCTTCCAGGATTTGCAGAAGCATGTTGAAGATGTCGGGGTGGGCTTTTTCGATCTCATCGAAGAGAACGACGGTATAGGGACGACGGCGGACGGCTTCCGTGAGTTGCCCCCCTTCGTTGTATCCTACATATCCGGGAGGAGACCCGATCAGTTTGCTGACGGTGTGCCGTTCCATGTATTCGGACATATCCAGGCGGATCATGGCTTCTTCGGAACCGAAGAAGTAGGAAGCCAGAGCTTTGGTTAACTCGGTTTTTCCCACCCCGGTGGGCCCGGAGAAGATGAAGCTGGCGATGGGTCGGTTGGGGTTTTTCAGACCAACACGGGCCCGTCGGATGGCGCGGGAGACAGCTTTGACAGCATCTTCTTGACCGATAATCCGAGTATGGAGGGTGTCTTCCATGTGTAGGAGTTTTTCGGATTCGGTTTCGGTGAGTTTGTTGACGGGAACTCCTGTCCAGGAGGCGACGATATGGGCGATATCTTCCTCGGTTACAACGGGATCGTCGTTGACGGAGCCTTCGTCTTTGCCTTTGTTGGCAATGGTGCGAATTTGGGATTTGAGTTCCATTTCCCGATCGCGCAATTCTCCAGCTCGGTCAAAGTCTTGGGAGCGTACCGCATCGTCTTTTTGCTTGAGAACGCCGCGCAATTCGCGATCGAGTTCTTTGGCTGCGGGGGGCAGTTGGGAGTTGATTAAGCGTACCCGCGAACCCGCTTCGTCAATCAAGTCAATGGCTTTATCGGGCAGGTAGCGGTCTGAAATATAGCGATCGCTTAATTTAGCGGCTGCATTCAAAGATTCATCAGAAATTTTCAACTTGTGATGTTGTTCGTACCGCTCGCGCAATCCATGTAAGATCTCGATCGTTTCTTCCACGGAAGGCTCACCTACCATCACGGGTTGAAAACGGCGCTCTAGGGCAGCATCCCGCTCAATATGTTTGCGATATTCATCTAAGGTGGTGGCTCCAATACACTGAAGCTCACCACGAGCGAGGGCAGGTTTGAGGATATTGGCAGCATCGATCGCCCCTTCAGCCGCTCCTGCACCGATCAGAGTATGAACCTCATCAATCACCAGGATCACATTCGCTGCTGAACGAATTTCATCCATGATTTTCTTCAGCCGCTCTTCAAACTCTCCTCGGTACTTAGTTCCGGCAACCAGAAGACCAATATCGAGGGTAACAACGCGCTTCTCTTCCAGGATATCCGGCACATCCCCATGGGAAATGCGTTGAGCCAACCCTTCGGCGATCGCCGTTTTACCCACACCCGGTTCACCGATCAGTACCGGGTTATTTTTTGTCCGCCGACCCAAAATTTGGATCACCCGTTCAATTTCCATTTGCCGACCGACCACGGGATCGAGTTTTCCTTCACCGGCCAACTGGGTTAAATTCGACCCAAATTCATCTAAAGTCGGGGTCTTATTCGACGAGCGTCCACCGACGGCCGAAACCTCAGCCGTTTCACCGAGCATCCGGATCACCTGAGTGCGAACCTTAGACAGATCCACGCCCAAATTCTCTAACACGCGGGCGGCAACTCCTTCTCCTTCGCGGATCAAACCCAAAAGGAGATGCTCCGTACCAATATAGTTGTGTCCCAATTGGCGAGCCTCTTCTAGGGATAACTCTAGAACCCGTTTGGCTCTCGGTGTAAACGGAATCTCTACGGCGACAAATCCCGAACCCCGACCGATGATCTTTTCGACCTCAATCCGAGCATCTTTAAGATTAACCCCCATTGATTTCAGAACTTTCGCGGCTACTCCCGTCCCCTCCCCAATCAGACCGAGAAGGATCTGTTCTGTACCCACGAAGTTGTGACCCAGGCGGCGGGCTTCCTCCTGAGCTAACATGATCACCTTAATGGCTTTTTCTGTGAAGCGTTCAAACATGGCGTTTTCCCATCACCTGCTGCTTTCTGGTAAGCTGATTCTAGCATAGGAAAATCGTTAGGTTATTGTGCGGTCGGTAACAGAATTTAGGCCGGTTTTCCGCCCTTCTCTGGAAAATGGGGGAGTGGGGGAATGGGGGAATGGGGAGATTACTGATTACCTAATGAGTAATCAGTAAGGCATTTTTCTCTATTTTGAGAGTCAATCCTCAATCACTGGGGTTAACTGTATTCGGGTCGATCCCCATGGCTTGCAAGCGATCCTGTAGTTCGCGTAACCTAGCCTCAGCAGCATTAGCGCGATCGCGTTCCTGTTCGGCTCGTTCCCGCTCCTGTTCAGCTCGTTCCCGCTCCTGTTCGGCTCGTTCCCGCTCTTGTTTAGCTAACTCTTGAGAGAGCAGAATCAAGTTACCCTGGGCATCAAAAAATCGTAACCAAGGCGCATTTTCCTTCGTCAAGGTTCCATCCCAAACGCCTAACCATAACTCCAAACTCTGACACCATAACCATCCCCGTTCATCGGGCACAATTTCCTGATAGCGGCCATTACTGTCTAAATGCCATCCTTGCAAAGACTGGCGATCGAAGGGATTATAAACAAAATAATCTCGTGTTCTAAAGGTTTGCTCATAGATGTCTTTTTTCGGGCCGATATCCTCATGAGCGGTTGAGGGAGACATCAGTTCAACAATGACATCTGGATAACGTCCTTCCTCTTCCCAAACCACCCAACCTTGTCGCTCTTTGATGCCATCTACATTCAAGGCTACAAAAAAATCTGGCCCTCTAAAATCCTGATTTCGGGCTTGCCGACTACTGTAGTAGACAAACATATTCCCACTCGTATAATAGTCATCGCGTCCTTCATAAGCTTGGTGGATGGCTTCAATCAGGACATTCATGGCGATGCGATGGCGATTGCTTTCCAATGTCTCTCCGTCATCAAAAATTAAGTCAGTCGGGGGTAAGGGAGGAGTCCATTCCTGCTCAGTTTGTGTTTCCAAAGTTGGGGTCAGTTCAACAGACATGGCTAACCTCTGCGATCGGGGACGATTGCATTCCATTATACTCGTATCCTTTGGACACGCTTCAATCCATGGATGCGGACAAAACTTTCGGAAAATTCGGAAAATACAGTATTGTTCTCTTAGCCCATTACCGCGTGAAGCGCTATATAGCTAGTCTAAATGAGTTGTGCAACGGGAAATGCCCTCTCCCTCAATCCCTCTCCCACTCCGAGAGGGACTTTTTCCCCCTTCTCCCATGGGAGAAGGGGGTAGGGGGATGAGGGGAAGCCATTACACAACTCATTTAGGTTTGCTATATAGGGTATCCCGTTGTTGTGGATCGCGTCCTAGGGAGCGAATTGCGCCTTGGAGGGTTTCTACTTCCATGCAAGTGCCGCCTTGGGCCCCGGCCATGGTAGTAATGTGTTCTTCCATGAGGGTTCCACCGATGTCATTGCATCCCCAATTGAGGGCTTGGGTTGCTCCGGCTAATCCTAATTTTACCCAACTGGGTTGATGATTAATAATCCAATTGCCCAGAAAAATACGGGCGACGGCAGTGAGTAATAAGGCATCGGATAATATGGGTTGATCGCGTCCGACTCGATGACGAATAACGGGGGGTGCGTCCTGGCCGACGAAGGGAAGTAAGATAAATTCGGTAATGGCTGATGGATAGGATTCTAAGGAGGTTTGCTGTAAGGTTCGTAGGTGATTTAAGTGGCTGATTTGCTGTTGAGGGGTTTCAATATGCCCGGATAAGAGGGTGCTGGTGGTGGGCATTCCTAGACGGTGGGCGGTACTGATAATTTCTAGCCAGGTTTGGGTGTTAATTTTTTCGGGACAAATGATGGCTCTGATGCGATCGTCGAGAACTTCGGCGGCGGTTCCTGGCATCGATCCAACACCGGCTTCTTGTAAGCTAGAGATGACGGTTTCATAACTGATTCGATCTTGTCTGGCAATAAATTGGATTTCTTGGGGCGAGAAGGCATGGAGATGGATCTGAGGATAATTGCTTTTGATTTCTTGTACGAGTTTGATGTAGTAGTTTAAGGTTTTGCCGTCTATTTTGGCTTCTGGATTTAATCCCCCTTGCATACAGATTTCGGTGGCTCCTTGCTGGAGGGCTTCACGGGTTTTTTGAAGAATGGTTTGAGTGTCTAACCAGTAAGATTGGGGCGTATTGGCATCTCGACGAAAGGCACAAAAACTGCAATGTTGTTCGCAGATATTGGTAAAGTTAATGTTACGATTAATGACATAGGTTACGGTGTCTCCGACTTGTTGTTGTCGCAGGCGATCGCTGGTTTCTCGAATGGCTGCAATTGCTCCTCGATCGGTTTGTTGCAACAATAACACGGCTTCATCGGTGGAGAGGTCTTGACCGGATGAAGCCCGGTCTAACATCCTGTCTATTGGCTCGATCTGTATATACATAATATTGGCTCCAGAATCAGTTTTTTCTATGTTTTCTCTTGGCTAGAGGCAACCGAGATATCGATCGCACCTTGAGCTTCTAGAAAAGTGGCGACCCGCAAAATGAGGGCTTCATTATAGGGAGCGGCCATAATCTGCACCCCGATGGGCAGTTGATGGGGACGATGAACCGGAACGGAGACTACGGGTAATCCAATGAAGGAGAGGGGTTGAGTATAGCGACCCAAGTTGGGGCGCAGCAAGACTTCTTCTCCTTGGATATTCAGGGTGGTTTGACCTATGGGGGTCGCCACACAGGGAGTTGTGGGAGCGAGAATTACGTCTACTTGCCGAAACACTTCCCGAATCCGATCGCGATACCAACGGCGAAACCGTTGGGCATTTAAGTACCATTGTGCTGGAATCATGGCTCCAGCGAAAAAGCGATCGCGGGTGGCTGGATCGAAGTCTTGGGGGGAGCGTTTCAAATCTGATAAATGCAGATTTGCTCCTTCACTGGCTGTAATCAGATAAGCAGCTTCCCTGGCTCGCGCGGCTTCGGGTAAGCTCACTCTCTGGGTTGCGCCTAGGGCTTGAGCCACCTTTTCCACCGCCTCGAATACCTCTGGCTCTCCCCCTTGAGTAAAATAATCATCGGCGATCGCAATTCGTAAGGATTGGGTCTGTTGATGCAGTTGGGGTAAACAGGGTTCGGGTGGCACGGTACAACAGACCGGATCGAGGGGGTCTTCTCCTTGCAAAATATCAAATAATGTGGCCAAATCGCGCACGGAGCGACAAAAAGGGCCAATATGGTCGAGACTACTCGAAAACAACTTTACTCCGGCACGGGAGAGACGACCATAGGTTGGTTTCAAGCCATAAACACCACACAAGGCGGCTGGCACGCGGATGGAACCATTGGTATCTGAGCCTAAACTAAATGGCACTAACCCCCCAGCTACTGCGGCGGCTGACCCTCCGGAGGAGCCTCCGGCAATTCGGGTGAGGTCATGGGGGTTATGGGTGGGGCCATAATGGGCGTTTTCTGTGACAAACCCATAGGCATATTCATCCATATTCAGGGCCCCCACCAGAATTGCTCCCGCTCTTTTCAAACGGGCGATCGCCGTGGCATCCTGCCTCGCTGGTGGATGGGAGCGGTGGATCTTAGAACCGGCTACCGTGGTCACGCCAGCAATATCAAACAAATTCTTTACCGCAAAGGGAACCCCAGCCAGTGTTCCCGGTCGTTCTCCCCGCTCCATCCCTCGATCTAATGCTTTGGCTCTCTCTAAGGCTTCCTCGGCCAAGAGGGTGGTAAAACAATTCAGGGCCCGATTATGGCGATCGATACGGTTTAAGGTGGCCTCCATAATCTCTTGGGCACGGTATTGTTGGTTGCGTACCCCACGAGCGATCGCAACGGCATCGAGATAATCAAGATCGAAGGTCATGGTTTAAAGATGGGAGCAACTTCAAGATCTTCAGGTAACGGAAATTGGTCTAGGGATTGGGCGATCGCCATCAACTGGGTCATATTGTCGATCACGCCTGGCTGATTGGCCCATTCGGGCGGTAAATCGAGGAGCGATGCCATTTGTACTACAAAGGTTTCTGGATCGGGGTCTTGAGTATTCATGAGATCGTTTAACCAAAGCCTCCCATACTTGTAGCAATCTATCACATCGATTGAACTCAATCGTTGACAGGTGACGGTCGATCGTCGATAGTTAACAGATAATTTTCCTCATTCTTCCCTATCTTTCCACCCTTTCCCCTTTTGCCTTTTGCTTCTTGTATGGTTTGGCGACAATGGTTTGATCTTACTGCATCGATATTGGGCTTGATATCTGGGGGGTTATTATTGATAAGTATAAATGATGGGGCGATCGGGTCACCGATTCCTGGTGCGATCGCCCTAGAACCCGATTCACCTTTAGAGCAACCTCCTGAACCGGAAAGACTTCCCCTACCCCAAACAGAGTCAGGT
Organism: Roseofilum halophilum BLCC-M91; assembly: GCF_030068445.1. Taxonomy (GTDB): domain Bacteria; phylum Cyanobacteriota; class Cyanobacteriia; order Cyanobacteriales; family Desertifilaceae; genus Roseofilum; species Roseofilum halophilum. The sequence goes on from NZ_JAQPOK010000036.1 coordinate 97,067, forward strand.
GAGTTGCCAACCCAAATTACGGTTAAGCGCTTTGAGGTCATTGGGTCTACGGTGTTCAGTGCCACCGAATTAGCAGCCCTAACTGCTCCTTTTATCAATCGTCCTCTTTCCCTAGGGGAATTATTTCAAGTTAGCGCAGAGATTACCCAAGCTTATCAGGATCGCGGTTATATCAATTCTGGGGCGTTTATTCCTCCCCAAGAACTTGTGGGGGATGTGGCGATCGTTGAAGTCGTGGAAGGGGAAATTGAATCTATTGAGGTGACGGGAAATCGACTGTTACGCTCTGCCTATATTCGCGATCGCCTGGCGATCGCTGCCCAAAAGCCGTTTAATGTGAATCGTTTATTACAGGGTTTGCAACTGCTGCAACGGAATCCCTTAATTGATAGCCTATCGAGTGAGTTGTCTAGTAGTGCCCAACCGGGGTTAAGTCGGTTGAGGGTTGAAATTACGGAGTCGGATTCCTTGCAAGGTCGTATAATTGCGGATAATAGCCGATCGCCGAGTGTGGGCAGTTTCCGTCGAGGTCTGGGATTTACAGAGGGAAATCTGTTGGGATGGGGCGATCGCTTCAGTTTTGATTATTACCAGAGTGACGGCAGTCACAGTGTTGAGGTGAGCTATTCCTTTCCCGTTAATCCCCGCAATGGAACCCTGGAATTTGCCTATGGCAGGACGAGCAGCGAGATTATCGAAGATCCCTTGAATGCCCTTGATTTAGAAACTACGTCTCGATATTATGAGGTAGGTTTCCGGCAACCGATTTTACAAACGCCTAGAGAAGAATTGGCGATCGGAGTGACCCTAGAGCGCCAAGAAAGCGAGACTTTTTTCGGCGATCGCGCATTTCCCTTTTTTGTTGGTTCAGGCGATCGAGAACATACACGAGTCACAACTTTACGTCTCTTTCAAGAATGGATTAAACGCCATCCAAAAGAAGTCTTATTTTTACGTTCTCAATTTAGTTTTGGATTAGATCTATTGGGTGTCACTCAAAACCCCGATCCAATTCCCGATAACCATTTTTTTGCCTGGCGCTTACAAGGTCAATGGTCTAAGCTCTGGGGAGAAGAAAATCTGCTGTTATGGCGCACTGATTTACAACTGGCAACCAATCCCTTACTGCCCCTAGAAGCCTTTCGCCTAGGGGGATTCGACAGTGTGCGGGGCTATCGTCAAGATGGAGTATTAACCGATAGTGGTTGGTTTTCTTCTCTAGAATTGCGCTTTCCTCTCGTTGACATTCCCCAAAGCGATGCCCAACTTCAATTCACTCCTTTTTGGGATTATGGTATCGGTTGGAATTTCTCTGGTCAGGATAGTCAAGTGTTATCATCCCTGGGAATTGGATTACGCTGGGAACAAGAGGATTTTACGGCCGGACTTCAATGGGCAATGGCGTTAACGGAGCGCCCAATCGATCGAGGGACTTGGCAGGATAATGGCTTTTCTTTCTTTATTTTCTATCAACCATTTTGAGCATTTTAGGTTAGATTAAACCGGTGGAGAGTTCAAGGGTATAAGAAATGACCGACGAATGCCGGTCATTGCCAAACTATCTGACCCAAAACAAAAATATTGGTGTCTAACAATAAAACTACTTAAATAACTCTACTAATTCACATTACAAGTCTCAAATTTCTGGTTGTGCCAGACGGGTATGACTTTTCCCCATTCCCAATCGCTATCAGCACCAGAGTCTTGCAGGATTAGCTTTTCAGTCCACTTAGGAGTCTCGGATTTATATTCTCCATCCCAGGTTTCAGAGGTGGAATGAGGGGAGGTACGGGTTTTAAAGATATTGTTCATGATTGGCTGCTTCAGTAACTCAAGTAGATGCCAGCCTTTTCGGGGTTGATGATTGAATTGATCGTTTTCATCTTCCAGAAAAAGCATGAGCTGAGGATTTCGCTTATTAGCATAAGATCTTTGTTTCCTGGCTGACAAGGGTAAATGGGCAATCTTGGCCGAATCTTTGTAATTTCATTGATTTTACGGATCAGTTTCATCGCGGCTGCGAAATTTACATAATTCTTGATTAAGCTTTAATAATTGTGAGGGCATATGCTCTGAATTTTTCGGGAAGGACGAGATCTGGGACTTCAGTATTTTTCATGATATACAATTAAGTATTTTCTTTGATGCTATTAAGGCACGAGTATGGTTTTAACAACAGGCAGAGAGGAACTGCCCGACCCAAGATCAATAGCAGGACTAAAAAACTTGTATAGATTAAGACAATTTAGATTCGAGTTGCTTGTGTATAACCACTTGGAGCTTTGATTAGAGTTTTGAGGACAAAATTATACGAGAATCCAAGTTAATTAAAAGCACAGGATATGCTCTCTTAAATGAAGCTGCGTTACAAAGTGTGCGATCTTACAGCGTTTTTTGATGTTATGAGGTACAGTAATCGAAATGTTCCTTGAGAGTGTTGTCCCATGAAAAGCCTGAAGAATGGGCATGCATAGCGTAAAAAATGGTTTTCCCATTACCCATTACCCATTACCCATTACCGCGCGAAGCGCTGTATGCTTTTGAGCCAACGGAAATTTATCAGTTATATTTAATTGAAGTCATTTTTGAACCCCTAGACTCCTGTAGTGCATCAACATAACTAAAGCATTTTATGAATTAGCTAGAGTGCATGAAATTCCTTAAACTCTCTACCCTCACTCTCCTCCTCCTCGGTTTGCTAACCGGGACTCATCCCACCCCCTCCATTGAAAACCAATCCCCCGTTTCAGAAGAAGCCTCTAACTTTTCAGCCAGAAGTTTAGCTCTGCGGAAACAGATTGCCGCTCAAGACTTAGAAGATCTAGAAATCTGGTGGCAAAAGCGGGGTATAGGCGACCCCCATAAATACCTGCTGCCGGTCATCCTGGCCCGTCTGTCGCTTCCTAATGAATATAATGCCGAAACGACCTGGCAAGCCCTACAACGGCTGAATGAAGCTAAAACCGACCTCTATCACTTCCGCAGCATTTTTGACATTCGTATTTTGTTTCAGTTTCGGGAAAATTTGCCTCCAGCCTTAGAAGCGGACTATCGCAGCCAACTTGACAGCAAGCGGGTAGAACAGTGGAGTGAGGGAGGAACCGAGAATCATATGTTTATGCAGCGCGTTTCCGGGTTAGCCTTGATGGATGGTAGCGGTTGGCCGGTGGCTTATCCGGCAACTGAGGCGACGAACGAGGCTTGGTTGCGATCGGAAATTAACAAGTTTCTCACCATTGGCCAAGGGGAATTTCACTCCTCTACCTATTATGGCTATGCGATCGCCGGATTGCTGAATCTCTACGATTTTGCCCAAACCCCAGAGCGTAAAGCCTTAGCCAAAGCTGCCCTAGACTGGTTCGCCACCAATATGGCTCTGAGGTTAAGCTGGGGAACCGCAGGCGGGGCAGAAAGTCGCGGATTTGACCGAGGAACCTGGGATCGGAGCGAATTAGCAGCCGTGGCTTGGGTGTGGTGGGGAGACCAGCCAGAAACGGCGGAACGAATTCGATCCGGTGCAGCAAGAGTCGGACTTCCAGCCGCCTTGAGTACCTATCGCCCTCCCGAACATTTAAGGACGATTGCCCAGAAAAAGATTACCCTACCGTTTACACTGCAAGCCAGCCATCCCGCCTACTATTCCTATCACCAGGATAATCAGTTTTGGGAAACCTTTTATATCACTCCAGATTACAGTTTAGGCACACTCATTAATCCTCGCCGTTCCTATCAAGTCAAAGGAACCATTAATGCCCAGTATGCCACCTATAAATTAGTGGTGCGAGACCCCCAAGGCAAGAACAATGCTGTCATCTCCTTGGCCGGAACCTACCACACTCCCATGGCCACCGGTAGCTCTCCGGGGGATCAATATTTGCAACATCAAGGAACTGTCCTCTACCAACTGAGACTCTCTGGTGAAGATTTGGCTGCTGGAGTTCCCCCCTTATCCCATCTGGTTTTACCCTCACGCTATGGCGAACCTGAACGATATCAGGACTGGTATATTTGGCAAGTTGAAAATACTTGGCTGTTAGCTCGTCCCTGGGGAGATCAGATCGAATGGCGCTCATCGGTCTCGGAAAGACGCAAACAGGCAGACTATCAAGTGCTGGCAGCTCATGGCCAGAATACAGCTTGGATTACGGAAAGTGTTTCCACTAAAGATTATTCGAGCTTCCGGGAACTAACGCAAGCTCTGAGCCAAACCCAACCCCAGTTGAGTCAGACAGGTTTAAGCTATCGCAGTTTACCTAAACCCAGTGAAAATGCATCGGAGTCTACCGAATTATCCTTAACCTATATTCCCAAAAGTGGTAAAGGACTGGGGAGAATTAACGGTGAGGTGAGAAGCTTAGATGATTGGCCGGTTCTAGAGTCTCCCCTGATCGACCAACCCCTAAACAAGGGGATTTTAGAGTATGGAGATGGCGATCGCCCCTGGCAATTACAAAGCACACCCACCGGCCCCCAATGGCGATCGCGGTGACGCGGTGACACGGGGACGCGGGGACACAGGGACACGGAGACACGGAGACACGGAGACACGGAGAAATGACCCATTGCCTCTTGCCTTTTGCCCATTCCCCATTCCCTATTCCTGACAATCATGGGTTAAGATAAAAATACTCAAGCTTATCCTAACGTTGGTAAGCGCCCTGTTTTTGCTCCTCAATTCCTTCCCTATTGTTAACCTTGCCGGATTGTATAAGTGATATGACTAATGAAAATGATCTGATCAAACGTCTTAGTCCCAGTGCGATGGATCAGATTCTGTTATATCTAGCCTTTATCGCCATGAGGAATAGTGGCCATCGCCACGGGGCGTTCTTAGATGCGGCCGCCACGGCTGCTAAATGCGCCATCTATACTACCTACATGGAGCAGGGGCAAAACCTGCGGATGACGGGACATCTGCACCATATCGAACCGAAACGAGTAAAAGTCATTGTTGAAGAAGTTCGGCAAGCGCTGACTGAAGGAAAACTGCTGAAAATGTTGGGGTCTACTGAACCCCGCTATCTGATTCAATTCCCTTATGTCTGGATGGAAAAATATCCTTGGCAACCGGGAAAATCTCGCGTTTTCGGTAATAATTTAGTCTCGGAAGAAAAACAAGATATTGAAGCGAAACTGCCCCCCCATATTCCAGATGCCCAAGTGATTCCTTCATTCCAGTTTATGGATCTGATTGAATATTTGCATACGCGATCGCAACAAGACTCGAATCTCCCGGCTGACCGCCAAATGCCTCTCAGTGAAGCTCTAGCCGAACATATTAAACGCCGTCTGATGTATTCCGGGACAGTCACCCGCATTGATGTTCCCTGGGGAATGCCCTACTACGCGCTCACCCGCTCCACCTATACCCCCATTGACCAAGAAGAGCGCAAGTATGTGTTAGTCGAAGATACGGCCCGCTATTTTCAAATGATGCAAGAGTGGGCGGAAAGTCCGGCAGAAGAAAAACCCCGCGTTATGCGTATTTTGGAAGAAATGGATATTCCCCCAGAGCGGTACGAACAAGCGATGGAAGAACTCGATGAGGTGATTCGCGCTTGGGCAGACCGCTATCATGTAGAAGGGGGTAGACCGATGGTACTTCAGATGGTTTTTGGCCCCCAGGAACCGTAGAGGTTGTGATACTAACTGGGTTTTGGAACTCCATGGGAGTGCTTCGAGTCATAAGCATAGAGTCTATAAACTGGCACAGAATCAGGATTCCACCTAAGATTTAGGGTGGAATTCCTATGTAAATCGATAAGCGTTGAGGTAAAGAAGATTGATTAGATCATTGGTTGAGTGGGGAACTCGCGTAAGTTTAATGGGCACTCTGCTACTGAGTCCTGTGGTGGGAGTGAGCTTGATGCCCTCAGCCGCTATCGCGATTCCTGAAGCGCAAATAGAGAGAAAATTAGCGGGTGTTCCGGTGTATGCCATTAGTGATGAGCAAGGCGTTTTACTGACGGTTTCAGTACCCCGCAATCAGGAAAATCCTGATGAGGGGAGAATCTCCCTAACTCGTGTGTTTATTAGCCAAACGGATGCCCAAAGCTTTTTGGCTCAGGTGCGCGAAAGCAATCCTGATATTCCTCAAGGTATGAGTGCGCGGGCAATTCCGTTAAGTGAGGTTTATAAGTTACATCAGGAATATAAGGATGCCCAAGAGCCGTTGATTTTTCAGTTTCAGCCCAAGGATGAACAGGTGAATCAGGCTCGCAGTGTGTTGCAACAACAGGGAGATGCTGAGTTGGCTAATCAGTTTCGGGGTGTGCCTCTGTTTATGGCTAAAGCGGGGGAAGATCAGGGCTATTTGACGATTCAAAATGGCGATCGCCAAGCGGTGTTGGCCTTTTTTGACCATGGAGACCTGGAGCAAGCGCTGGCTGAGTATAAAAAACAAAACAGTGATGCTAGTTCCCAAATTGAGATCCAAGTGACGACTTTAGAGCGGTTGATGGATTTGTTGATTACGGAGGATGACCCCTTTCTGCAAAAAGTCGAGTTAATTCCGACACCTGAATCTCGGCAATTTCTGCAACAGGAAATAGAACGCCGACAGTCGGGAAATTAAGGAAACTTCTTAGGGATGGTTTCGGGACTAGAGTTGGCAGCCTGGCGAAAACAGGCACAACAGGAGGCGATCGCCGCGAATATCCCCCCAACTGAGGTGGATGGGTTGCTGCGATCGCTCTCTAGTCTCGATCGCCTCAGTTTACGCTTAGAGTCGTTTAAGTCGGCTGCCGATATCCCTTTGTTTCGTCCTTGGTTAGAGATTCAGCAGCTTTGGCAACAGCGCATTGAAGCTAGGGTTCCCCTCCAGTATTTGATTGGGGAATTAACCTGGCGAAATTTTAAGCTACAGGTGGCTCCTGGAGTGTTAATTCCCCGTCCGGAAACGGAACTTTTGATTGATTTGGCCTTGGCTTCGGATGTGGCTCAAATGGACGGACATTGGGCAGATTTAGGCACGGGAAGCGGGGCGATCGCCATCGGTTTAGCCCAAGCTTTACCCCAAATTACGGTTCATGGGGTGGATCGGAGTTTAGACGCATTGGCGATCGCCCGAAATAATGCCGCCCAATATTCTTTTAACTCTCAAATTCAGTTTTATCAGGGCGACTGGTTCACTCCCCTAGAACATCTCCAAGGCAAACTCATCGCCATGGTTGCCAACCCTCCCTACATTCCCCAGCGCTTAATTAACCAGTTGCAACCCGAAGTCGCCCACCATGAACCCCATCTTGCCCTTGATGGTGGCTCAGACGGCTTAGACTGTATTCGTACCCTCGTTAGTACCGCTCCTAACTATTTGCAACCCGGAGGGTTATGGCTAGTAGAAATGATGGCCGGCCAAGCCGAACCCGTGCAACAATTACTCCTTGAGAATGGCAATTATCGCCAGATTGAAATCCACAAAGACTTAGCAGGAATTGAACGCTTCGCCCTCGCTTATGTCAATTAAAAATTAAAAATTAAAAATTAAAAATGGGGAGTAATGATACATAATTTTAAGGGCGACAAACTTTTCGCCCCTATAAGATTGGTCATTTTATTAATGCGGATGGCGAGACTCGAACTCGCAAGGACAAGCCACACGCCCCTCAAACGTGCGCGTATACCAATTCCGCCACATCCGCTTGCAACTGGTGAGGATTACTCACAGTTTACTATATTAGCATAAGCAAGAGCATAAGTAAACAGCGATCGCACCCATTACCAAAAAAGATCTTCCAGAAAGGCCCCCAAACCTCCTATTCTAACGGAATATATCCAGCTCAAAAACGCAAAGATGACCTTTTCAAAAATCCTGATTGCCAACCGAGGAGAGATTGCCCTTCGCATCCTCCGCACCTGTGAAGAACTGGGCATCGCCACCGTTGCCGTTCACTCCACCATCGACCGCCATGCCCTCCATGTACAATTAGCCGATGAAGCCGTTTGTATTGGAGAAGCCAACAGCAACAAAAGCTATCTCAACATTCCCAACATTATCGCCGCCGCCCTCACCCGCCATGCCACCGCCATTCATCCCGGTTATGGTTTCTTAGCCGAAAACGCCAAATTTGCCGAAATTTGTGCCGACCACCAAATCACCTTCATCGGCCCCACCCCAGAAGCCATGATCGCCATGGGAGATAAATCCACCGCCAAAGCCACCATGCAAAAGGCCAAAGTCCCCACCGTCCCTGGTAGTGACGGACTCTTAACTGATGAAAGACAAGCCATCTCCGTCGCTCGTGACATTGGCTATCCCGTCATGCTCAAAGCCACGGCTGGCGGAGGAGGACGGGGAATGCGCCTCGTTCGGGAGGAGAGCCAACTGATTAAACTTTTCCGAGCCGCCCAAGGAGAAGCCGAAGCCGCCTTTGGCAATGCCGGGGTTTACCTAGAAAAATTCATTGAAAATCCTCGCCATATCGAATTTCAAATTTTAGCCGACTCCTACGGTAACGTCATTCACCTAGGGGAGCGAGAATGCTCGATTCAAAGACGACATCAAAAACTATTAGAAGAATCTCCCAGTCCTGCTCTAACGCCCAAACTAAGGCAAAAAATGGGAGATGCCGCCATTAAAGCAGCGCGTTCGATTAACTACACGGGAGCGGGAACCATTGAGTTTTTACTCGATCAATCCGGCAATTTCTACTTCATGGAAATGAACACCCGGATTCAAGTCGAACATCCGGTTACGGAGATGGTGACCGGACTAGATTTAATTGCCGAACAAATTCGGATTGCCCAAGGGGAAAAATTATCGTTAAATCAAAAAGAGGTTCAACTCAGAGGTCATGCGATCGAATGTCGGGTAAACGCCGAAGATCCCGATCATAATTTCCGCCCCCATCCCGGTCGCATCAGTGGCTATCTCGTTCCTGGAGGCCCCGGTGTACGGTTTGATTCCCATGTCTACACCGATTACGAAATTCCCCCCTATTATGATTCCCTCATTGGTAAACTGATCGTGTGGGGAGCAGACCGAGACAGTGCCATCCGTCGCATGAGACGCGCTCTGCAAGAATGCGCGATTACCGGTGTCCCCACCACCATTAGCTTTCACCAGAAAATTCTGGAAACCCCGGCATTCTTAGAAGGAAATGTATACACCAACTTTATTGAACAGCACTTTGGTTAAACAACAGGGTAGATGGTATTGATTCCTGCATTCATCACCCGTAGGGGCGGGTTTTACCCATATCTGGGATACCTAGCGATAACTTCTCTAAACCCGCCCTTACCCCACCCATCAACCCAAATTAATCACGAAAAAAAGATACTTTAGTACGCGGAGGAAGTTCGACTCAGGCGGTTTTAACCGCCGTGAAGCAGAAAAGGTGGGAGGGAAAAACCCTCCCTAATCTTCTACCGCCTTGGCCTTATTAGCTACGGTGATGTATTGCGTTCATCTTTCGTCCAGGCAATTATGGACTCGTGCTTTGGGACTGTACGCATAGAAGTAAAACTCCTATTTCTAGGGTGATGCTCGCCTAGCCAATGTTGCATCCCGGCACGTCCAAATAGCACCGCTTTACCCCTCGTAAACTTTTAACTATTTGGTTTCAGAAGCTCAGAACTGGCGAGGCATTCCAAGGTGAGAGCTTTGGCTCTTAAATGCAACGTAGCCCTTTAGGGGCTTAGGCGGGTCAGCTACCTAAATTAACGAGGC
>NZ_JAQPOK010000037.1 GCF_030068445.1 Roseofilum halophilum BLCC-M91
GGTCTTTCCTATCCCTCACTTATCTTTGGGGTTCCCACGATTAATTTCCTTGATTAATCGTGCTTGTCTTGCTCTCTTTCCTCTCTCTCTTGACCCTGATTTCTTATTTTCCTCTGCCTAGAGTGACAAAAGAGGGGTATAGCGCGCAGCGCTATATTATTCAAATGATGTCTAGATGAGCAGATGGACCGCTATGGCGCAAGCTTATAGTCAAGATCTACGATACAGCGCGAAGCGCTGTAACTTATTTGACCACACATACATGCCTGTAAATATCTCAATTTATCTAAGGATTTTTCTCCAAATTCTTTTGGTATTTTTATCAATTTCAATATCAAGTATGCGATTAAACATACAGTAATTTGAATCTCTATTCCATTGATGTTTTTTGTAATTAATTGGTCTAACTTTAAATGCATTTTCAAGAATTTCCAAAGCAGTTCTATTTGCCATCGCAGTCAAATCTAGAGAGAAACCTCGCAGAACCTCTCCACCCGATACACTGGTTGGAGCCTCTAGCACCTCTGGGGGTTGGCCGGGGCGGTAAATTTCCACTTGGCGCTGTTTGCGGTTAATCAACCAACCGAGACGACAACCATTATCGAGGTATTCCTGCATTTTAGCTTGAGTTTTGGCCAAACTATCGCTCGGAGACAGAATTTCTATAGCAAAGTCGGGACACAGGGGGAGAAACCTTTCTCGCTGTTCTGGGGTAAGATTATGCCAACGCTCTTTAGCGATCCAAGCGACATCCGGAGAGCGATCGCTGCCATCGGGTAAATGAAACCCAGTTGAAGAGTCGAACACTTCACCGAGTTGGGTTTCTTCATTCCACAAGGCCAGTTGCAGGTTTATTTTAGTATTCACACGGCCCGTTTCGCCACCGGTAGGAGACATGAGATGAAGTTCTCCCGTTGCACTGCGTTCGAGTTTGATCTCTGGGTTTTGTTGACAGAGTTGATAAAACTGCTCAGGGGTGAGTTTAATTATGGGATCGAGGTTAAGAGTTACCATACTTCCTGATCGCAGATATCAGCATTTAATTTAAGCGGGCTGTACATTCGAGGATGAGGCGTTGGTTTTCGATCGCATGGGGAACAATCGCCGAAGCTTGACGAAACGCCCCGATCGCCTGCCGATACTCAGCCAAAGCCGCATGACACAATCCTAACCCATGCAGCGCCCCAAAATGAATCGGATTTAAGCGCACCACCTCCTCACAATCGGCGATCGCCTTGTAATACTCCCGACGCATATAATATAATACGGCTCGACGGTTCCAAGCCTCTGCAAAATCCGGCCAAGCGTGAATTACTTCGGTTAGCATCTCTTCTGCTCTCTCAAATTGGCCCGTCTCCAAGACTCTCTGAGCTTGTTGCAGTCGCTTGAACCCCATCATTCCCTTCTGGTTAAACCAGCGCCGCCATAGTTCCTGAATCGCTTGTTCGCGCACAGGTTTGGAGTCACTCTGGAGATCGGATAGCAAACCATCTAATTCTGGATCGCGCATGGTTTTCTACGAGTGTATTTCTTTCTAGTGTATTACCCTTTTCGAGTTTTGAGCAAAATTCAGGCCTGTTCGCTCATCAAGGACTCAAACTGATCCCCTGTAATTCGTCCCCCTTCTTTCAGGGTTTGGGCAATTTCCGATAAAGTTAAAACTGAATGGCCACAATAGCCCTGTTCTTTCAGTTTCTCTTTCACTCCCCGCTCATGATCGATAAACACCACAATATCCTCAACCTCTAACCCCACCGACTTGAGTTTTGCTGCTCCCTCCATGGCACTGCGTCCCGTAATCAAAATATCCTCAATCACCACCACTTTTTCTCCGGGTTCAAAATGACCTTCGACCAACCGTTTTGCCCCATGATTTTTCACCTCTTTGCGAGGATAAATCATCGGATGTTCTAGGCGCAAGGCTAACCCAGTCGCTGTCGGTAAGGCTCCGTAGGGAATTCCAGCAATGCGCTCAAACTCTAAAGTCTTCAAAATATCAGCATAGGCGCTGACAATTTGATGGAAAATTTGCGGTAAGGAAATAATTTTTCTTAGGTCAATGTAGTAGGGCAAAACTTGACCGGAGGCTTGCACGTGATCGCCAAAAGTAATGCAGCCAATATCATAGAGTTGCAAGATTAAATCTCGATAGGGGGTAGACTCCAAGAAACAAACATCGGGAACCCATAGATCGCAGGTGGGACGACCTTCGAGTTTTTGTTGTCGTTCTTGATTAATTTTATCCCGTAAATGGGCGATCGCCTCCCTAGGATTATCCTCTGCGAAGATTTCCGGAGGAATCGGCAGTAATAAGCCATCCCCACTGCCATTCAAACCCGCATCTAAAATTTCTGTTACATCCGGGAATATACTATCATAATCCGTCAATAAAATCAACCGTTCTGGAGCCGCTAAACGGACTTGCGCCAACACATCCGGCATCACTTCTCCTAAAGATAGGGCAACTCGATCCGGCGTTCCCCAACTTTGGGCAGATTCCACAAGATGGAGATAGAGAGGAGTATCGCTATGGGGATAATCTTGGAGAACGGAGCCGGAAGGATTTCCGGTATAACAGAGGACAAACACCAGGCGATCGCCATACATCAAGAACGGAGCCACTTGGTCTAAACCCGCATAGGGCAGTACCGTACAGCCATCCATTTGCCAAGTTTCAAACACCAACCGAGCAAAGGCGGTACTCGTCTCTAAATCGCTATATTGGGCATCCAAAATAATCGGAATAGAAACAGGAATCGATCGCCGGATCGATTGCAGCAAAGTCATCCCCGCAGCACCTAAAACTTGATAAGCACCAAGATTCAACCTATAGGCACAAACGAGATCCTGAGTGTGGGCAATTTTCTGCTGTAAATCCCCTTCTAAATCCTCAATTGTGAACCGTTCCAAATCCGGATCGAGATTCCCGTAGAGCAGACTATCCGTTTTGGCGATCGCCCCTTCATACTTATGCCAAAAACTCATCATTCTCCCCGCTCCCTTTGCTCCAGAAACCTCACCGCTTCAATTTGACGAGCGATAATGCGACTCATCGCTGGCTCGATATGAAATAATCGCTCTTCGCGATCGCCATTCGGATCGAATCGAAATAGAGCGCCCATCTCCCCTGCTTCTAGGGCATAAAATAACTTTCCCTCTCCGGCATTACACAGACTCGTAATCGCCACCGGAACCACCGCTTCCGCCTGTTGTTCCAACTGAGCCATGGCTTGGGGAGACATCATCATCGAACGAATTCCCCTATCTTTCCAAGCATTCCGGCGTTGAACCTGCAAGCGCTGGCGTTGGATTGATTGGCCAAATTCACTCTTGATTTCCCGAAATTGATTCTCAGCCTTTTGGAGATAAAGTTTACTTTGGGCAAGATAAGCAATAGGTGGAGACATGATAAGCGATCCAGAAAATATGGCGATCGATTGAACCTATTTTATCGGATCGAGTCAATCCAGCGCTTTCTGCTAGGGAATATCGGCCGCAAATAATCACCCCCTAGGCTTATCCCTAGGGGGTGTAAAAAGGTTTTCGATTTTTCTTAAACTTTTTATCTTAAAAACGGGTTAATCTTATCGGTTGTTTCTTTATACCTAAGCCAAGGCTAGGCCTTGATCTAAATCATCTTCGACCACACTCAAATTAGGTCGTGACCCTTTGAGGGCAACCGGTTCTAAGGGCTTAGAATCAGCTTCAATCACACTTAAGGGTTGATACTGCCAAAATTCTAAGCTTTCCCAGGAAGGAGCAAAAGCAGGCATCGCTAAGGGACAGGCTTTCCATCCACCGCGTACAGGAACGCCAAGTTGTTGGCAATTGCCCCCTCGCCGACCTTCGGGAGTAAAGTGACGGCAATACCGACAGGCGGACGTTTGACAATTGGAGTTGTTCATGGGGAATCCTCAATCAGGAGCAGGCATCGGCTTCACTTCCATTTTCAGTTATCTTCTCTAGAAAATGAAAATAGCTTCATAATTTTTTTATGTTTCCTTTAAATTTGGACATGAATTCCCCATTTTCACTCTCATCATTTTCAGGGATAAGGGGGAATTTCCGGGATAAACCAATTGGGGATCAAGGAGACCGGCCCAGTTTGCCCCATGTATTGATCTCGATCGCTGCCTGTATCATCTGCGTGAGAAAACTACTGAATAAGAGACCCTTAACCTTTCCATTAAAGCGATCGCCAAAAAGTAGTCAGCGCTACAAGAAATGAAGAGAAAGAGGGCTGTAATTTAAATCTTTGTGAATAAAATAAAATAGTCTCCCTATCATTACGCATCAAAATAAGATACAATCAACGCTCAAATAAGCAGATTCACCCAATAGCTAGAGGCGAGACTTTGGCGATGAGTAACCGTTTTCCTGGAAAACCAGCCACCCAACCCCACCAGACCTATACCATCTCCTTACCCCTGCAAGCGGCTCTAACCAGTCTCAATGTCAGCCTAGAGGAAGAATTAACCCGTTACCGGCGACATCGACAGGGATACCCTCCAACCCTAAAAAGCTATGCTCTAACGCCAAGCGCTCCAGGAAACAAAAGTAAACCCTTAGACTTCTCCGTACCTCCAGAGCGCCCCCAACCGACGGCATCGCCAGCCCCTCCAGCCCCTCCAAGCCCCCAATCCGTCGATCCAGAACTAGAGACAGCCCTTTCCACCTCCTTCGCTGACCAAAATCTAGCCGAACCCGACACCGGATTTGAAGCCGATAGCCCCCCAGACGATTACCTAGAATCTTCAGAAGAACTGCTCAGAAGTTTAGCAGAGGAAGAAGAGGAAGAGGAAACTCCCCTTACACAGCCAGCCTTTAACCCCTGGTTCACTCCCCTGGGTATCGGCTCGACCCTACTCTTAATTTTGCTGTGTATTACCTTCGGAGTCATCTTCCTCAATCCTTCCCTCATTCGCCATTTGCTTCCCAACAGTCCCTTACAACAGCCGAATCCCACCACTCCCGAACCCTCCCCAACTCCGGGGAATCCTTCCGAGGTTTCCCAATCTCGCCACCGTCCCACCTCAGAATTCGATCGCCTAACTCTAGATCGTCTCAGTATTCTCGAACCCAAGCAACCCCCCCAACCTTCACCCGTGGCATCCCCTGTGGTAGACCGCACTCCCCTCCCCCCTACCCCTGCGGAAGAAGAGCGCCCATCAGGGCTGAATATGCGAGTGTTGAGCTTACCGGTCTTGTCTTCTCAACCCCAACCGTCCGCACCTGAAAGGGCCCCAGTAGAAGAAGCCGCCGCGCCTTTACCCCCTCCTCCAACTCCTAGAACAGTTCCCACGGAAACCGTCCCCCTCAACCCTCCGGAGTTGCCCCAGTTACAAGCAGCCGCTCCCATTGTGCCCCCAGAGGCTCCCTCTTTTGCTGAACCTGTCCCCCCTCAAAGCTATCTCCAGGGCTTTGCGGGATCGATTCCTATTCCTGTTGATATGCCTCCAGAGCAGGAATGGATGCCAGAACCGGTGGCGACTGTGCCAGAATCGGGAAATCCGAACTCTTATTATGTGGTCGCCAACTATGAGGATGGTCAGACGATGGCGAAAATTCAAGCCTTGGTTCCCGATGCCTATTTACGCAATTTTGAGGATGGCATTTATGTGCAGTTGGGCGTATTTGAATATTTGGGTATGGCTGAAGCGTTGGTCGAGGAACTGAAGATTGAGGGAATTTCTGCCAAAATTTATGATTATGAGTCAACCGAGATGGGATTATGAGTGTTGTAGATCGCCTAATTCGTGCTGTTCGTGCCCATGTTAATGACTGGATTGCCCAACGGCAAGACCCGGAAAAGCTCCTAGAGACGGCTATTTTAGAGTTGCAAGATGACTTGGTGCGTCTGCGACAATCCGTGGCTCAGGCGATCGCCGTGCAAAAACGTACAGAGCGACAATATCATCAAGCCCAAGTGAGCGCCGAAGATTGGCACAAACGGGCCCAACTCGCCCTAGAAAAAGGGGATGAAACCCTGGCCAGAGAAGCCCTCACCCGCCGCAAACCTTACCTAGAAACGGCTCGGCTGTTCCAGGAACACCTGCAACAGCAAGGGGCTGTGGTGGATCGTCTGAAGCAGGATTTACACACCCTAGAGAGCAAAATAGCGGAAGCTAAAGCCAAGAAAGACCTCTATATTGCCCGCGCCCGTGCGGCCAAAACCTCCGAACAGTTGCACCAAGTGATGAATCAATTGAATCCTACGGGGACAGGTGCAGCGTTAGAGCGGATGGAAAATAGGGTACAACAACTCGAAGCTCAAGCGGAACTGGCCCAATGGGGAGGAGATGCTGTGGAAAGAGAGTTCCAGGCTTTAGAATCAACAGAGGAGGCTTCAGTGGAGGAGGAACTAACGGCGATTAAAACCCAACTGGAAAGCCAGGGGCCCAGAAGCCAATCGGAGTACGATCGGGAGTTAGAGGAACTGCGATCGCGACTCAATGAACTGGGTAATGGGTAATGGGTAATAGGTAATAGGTAATGGGTCATCTCCGTGTCCCCCCATCCCCCCATTCCCCACTTCCTACTTCCTATTGCCCTTGACACTCAACTATAATTTGTATATAGACCCTGATAGGAAAGCAGAATTAGAACTATGGGATTATTTGACCGGATCAGCCGAGTTCTGAGAGCCAATGTTAACGATCTCGTCAGCAAGGCAGAAGACCCGGAGAAGATACTAGAGCAGTCCATTATTGACATGCAAGAAGATCTAGTACAACTCCGGCAAGCTGTAGCTAGTGCGATCGCCAGCCAAAAGAAAAGCCAGCAACAATTTAATACCGCCCAAAATGAAGCCAACAAATGGCAACAACGGGCACAACTGGCTCTACAGAAGGGCGACGAAAATCTAGCACGGGAAGCTTTGCAGCGTAAAAAAGCTCAGGTGGAAAGCGCCAATACCATTAAAGTTTCTTTAGACCAGCAAATCGCCCAGGTAGACACTCTGAAGAAAAACTTAATGCAGCTAGAGAGCAAGATTTCTGAGGCCAAAACCAAGAAAGATATGCTCAAAGCGCGGCTGAGTGCCGCCAAAGCTCAAGAAAACTTGCAAAATACGGTCTCGAATATGGGAACCAGTAGTTCCCTAGCTGCGTTTGACCGTATGGAAGAAAAAGTGCTGCAAATGGAAGCTAGAAGCCAGGCAGCCTATGAAATTGGCGGAACCGGGGTTGAAGAACAATTTGCGGCTTTAGAAGGCAGCGATGTGGATGATGAACTCGCTGCCATGAAAGCCCAGTTAAGCGGTGCATCCCCGAATCAAGGCGCTCTTCCGGAAGGGAGCAGTTCCAGTAGCTCGACTCCAGAAGTCGAAGATGACTTGGAACAACTACGCCGGGAACTCGATAAGAGCTAGGATAACGGCGGGTGGGCGATCGTAATGGGCAATTAATTCGGTTAATTGCCCCTGGTTCAAACCTGATGATGTGATGGAGACGATAGTGCTTATCCTTCCCTTACGGGCGATCGCCTTACAGATGCTATTCTTATGGGTGGCGATCGCCATTGAATCCTATCTCCTCCACACTCAACTTCAACTCCAGCGCCGTTTCAGTATTTTTTACGCCGCTACACTCAATCTACTAGCCAATCTGATTGGTTGGTTCTTATTCTTTAATCTAGAAATCCTACTCCCCGATCGAATTAGAAAAAGTTTAATTCATCTACTCCTCTTGAACCACTGGGATCAATCCAGTTTATCCTGGACGCTGCTCGCCATCATTAGTGCCTTTCTGATTGGTTGGTTTGTCAAACGACAAGGAATAGCTATTTTACGAACAATTCGCAAAATTTGGGTAGAACAAAAACATGGAGAAGGAGGTTTTAACGCTGCCGCCAGTGAATCCTTCATCGAAAAAGCCATTTCCCGAACGATATTCAATGCCCACTTGATCAGCAATAGCGCGATATTAATCATTATCTTGATTCAATTTATTAAATTTAAGATCGAACCTTTTTTGATCGGTTTATGAAAAATTTAATCCAACTCTTTGAGACTCTTTTTTCCCGACCTCCTACCCTCTGGCAAATCCTATTTATAACCAGTTTTTTCTTTTGGATGATCGCGGCTGTGAACCCCAACACCCAACAAAAAGAAATCTTAGCCCTCTGTGGATTCCTCTGTTTAATCTATGCCTTATGGGTGATTCTGAACCAATATTCCTTGCGCTACTTCTGGATTGACTTAAAACCTATCATTGTTGGGTTTGTCTTTTGCGCGATCGTCAGTCTCAAACTGAATCAATTTGCCCAAAAAGTGTTGTGGGTGAGTTATCCTGAAGTAGTTGCCATCACACAGATTTTACCTGATTTATTGCGAAAACCCTTAGAGAAAGACAGATTACAATTACAAAAAAATATTATAATTTTACTGAGTGGTTTACTCATCAGTTGCTGGATTTACTCATACTTTATGATTGATGAATGGGTGAGCGATCATCCTAAATTAGTAAACCAGGACATGGAAGAGAGCCTATTCGTGATAAAATTAAGTCTAGATAATCTCCGATTCCGATCGGATTGACGCTGATTCTTGACTCCTTTAGATAAACTCATGAATTTGGATCGACTCAGGGTGATTGCCAATAATGTGTTTGCCGAAACCATCCGCGATCGCATTCTCTATGTGCTGGGCTTGTTCGCCATCATAGTCGTGTTTATGATTCCCATCATTCGGGAAGTCGCTTCTACCGTAGAAGATAAAATTCTCCTGGATGTGGGTTTAGGATTGATGGAGATTCTAGGCGTAGCAGTAACAGTGTTTATCAGTACCGGCTTAATTAACAAAGAAATTGACCAGCGCACCATCTATTTACTGATTGCTAAACCCCTGAATATCTCAGAACTAATCGTGGGAAAATTTCTAGGAGTGACAGCAGTTATAAGCGTCTTAGTCGCTGGCATGATGGCCATTTATCTAGGGATTTTAAGCCTGAATCAAACCAGCTATCCGTCCTTAACTGCCCTGATTCTTTCTGCCCTATTCTTGGTTTTGAAGCTCTCCTTAATTACAGCCGCCGCGATTTTATTTGGAGTCTTTACCCGTTCCTTAGTTGCCCTATTTCTCACCTTTGGCATTTATTTCATGGGCAACTTAAGCGCCGACATGGTGAAACTCAATGCCTTAGTGGAAAATCCCATGTTTTCTCGTCTGAGCCAAGTCTTGTTTGTGATTGTGCCCGATCTATCGCGCTTAGATGTGAAAAACTTAGCGGTGTATGGGATGAACTCCTTACCCGATGCTGTAACCCTAACCACTAATGCGGGATATGGTATCGTCTACACCATGGCATTGTTAGCTTTAGCCACAATTATTTTAGCCCAACGGGAGTTTTGAGATCCCAGTTACAATATTTTAGGATCGTTCTATCAGACAAGGGTAAATTAAACAGAACATGGATATCAGGGAAAAACTCAACCGCCTACAAACTTTATTTACGCAAATGGATCGGGCGCTGATTGCCTATTCTGGGGGAATTGATAGTACCTTGGTGGCGAAAATTGCTTATGATCAATTGGGCGATCGCGCCCTAGCCGTTACTGCTGAGTCTCCGTCCCTGTTACCGGACGATTTAGAGGATGCTAAAGTACAGGCGGCGGCGATCGGGATTACCCATAAGATTGTGCAAACCCACGAAATGGACAATCCCAACTATACGTCTAATCCCGTCAATCGCTGCTATTTTTGTAAAAGTGAACTCCATGATACCCTCAAACCCCTCGCCCAAGCCTGGGGCTATCCCTATGTGATTGATGGGGTAAATGGGGATGATTTACACGATTATCGCCCCGGAATTCAAGCCGCGAAAGAGCGGGGAGCTAGATCGCCGTTAGCCGAAGTTGGCGTAACCAAAGCCGAGGTTCGCGAACTCTCCAAAATCCTAGAACTCCCCTGGTGGGATAAACCGGCTCAACCCTGTCTGAGTTCCCGCTTTCCCTACGGCGAAGAAATTACCCTCTCTAAATTACAACGGGTGGGGCGAGCCGAGCGCTATTTACGGCAACTGGGCTTAACTCAGGTGCGGGTGCGCTCTGAAGGAGAAACCGCCAGAATTGAACTCCCCCCAGAACAGATTCAATCCTTTGTTCTTTCCACTGATTTACCGGCACTGGTGCAACAGTTTCAGAGCTTTGGCTTTCTCTATGTCACCCTAGACTTAGAAGGCTATGTCAGTGGCAAACTCAATCGTGTTTTAGGGGAGGTGGCTAGGGTGTAACTGGGCTAAAATGAGTTACAGCCAGTAGTAGTGCGAGCATCTTGCTCGCTGTTGGCTTTAAATTTAAGTTTAAATCGGTAGTGTTATAGCTCGTTTTTGACTTGTAGCGAGCGAGACGCTCGCACTCCCTATTCCCCTCCCCCTGAGCGAAGTCGAAGGGTGAGCGAAGTCGAAGGGCATTCCCTATTCCCCATTCCCTAATTTTCAATGCTCGATCAAATTGCTAAAGCCTTTGAACGTAAGGATTATCGTACAGCCCAGAATTTGCTGAAGAATTTCTTGCAAAAAGAACCCCAAAATCCTTGGGGGCGGCTGTATGCTGGACGATTATATGAGGAACGGGGGAAACCGGACTTAGCTGAACCCGTTTACCGGCAATTATTGCGGCAAGCGGAACATCCGAAAATTGTTGCTCAAGCTCGTTCGGGACTGCAACGCCTACAAAGCCAAAAAGAGACTCAAGAACAGCAAAAACGGCAACAGGCGATCGCCCAAGCGACAAAAGATCCCAACCAAGCGAAGCCGGGCTTATTAATTGTAGAACCGGTTGTTGGAGAAGCGCGTAAAGGGGCTGCCCAAGAATTTGCCCGGATCATGAACCTAGATTCCTATAGTGCCCAACGGCAACTCCCTGGACGGTTCTGGCGTTTACATCGCACGGGTAATATTGGTGAGTTGGGGGTTTATGGGCAAGAATTGCGATCGGTGGGAATTCCCGCCTTTTGGGTGAATTTAGAGCAAATTGAACAGATCCGGGTGTTTCGGGTACAGTCGATTTCCGAACTGGGAAAAAGAGTGAGTATCATGTGCCATGATGAGTCGAATCAGTTGGGAACCTTCACTTTTGACTGGTCAGAAGTGGCACAGCGCGTAACAGGGAAGTTACCCATCTTTGAATCGGTGGTGATGTTGGATGGTAAAGGAAAACCAGAGAGGGTAGAACGTACCCAGGATTATGTCTATCTGTGCGATTTACATCTTCCCCAGAGAAATTCTCTCTTACGGTTTTGCGATCGCTCCTTTGAATTTCATCGTAGTGTGGGCATTATTCCCCCAGAGACTCCCCGCTCTCAATTGACTGCCCGTCTTCAGTGGAATAGCTTAATGCAAGTGATGGTTAAATACCTGCCCCAGACTCCCCTTTGGTCAGAGTTCACCCCTTTTGGGGAAACGGTCTTACAGGAAGCTAAAATTGTGGCAGATTCTAGGGATCTGTTTGGGGAAATTCGCCCCCATATTGACATTTTCCGCAGAGCAGAAACCGATTGGGATCGCGCCTTTGCCCTTTATAGTGGCTTAGTTTTCTTTCGCCCAAAGGTTGAGCAACAGTAATACCATTTCTCTTTAAGTTGGCAACTAATTACAGCGCTTCGCGCGGCAGAAGGGTAATGGGTAATGGGCAGAAGGGAAAACCATTTTTTACGCTATGCGTGCCCATTCTTCAGGCTTTTCATGGGACAACATTCTCAAGGAACATTTCGATTACTGTACCTCATAACATCGAAAAACGCTGTAAGATCAAGTCCGGTTAATGGGAAAAAAGAAGCGGGCAAGATGCCCGCACTCCTGGAATTGGTTGATCTTACTGGAGAAAAAAGAAGCGGGCAAGATGCCCGCACTCCTGGAATTGGTTGATCTTACTGGAGTGGGAGCATCTTGCTCCCTAGATATTTAATTTGGAGTGGGAGCATCTTGCTCCCTAGATATTTAATTTGGAGTGGGAGCATCTTGCTCCCTAGATATTTAATTTGGAGTGGGAGCATCTTGCTCCCTAGATATTTAATTGAGGTTTTTCTCTCTCCTTGCACAAAGATCGACGCACAAAAATCAACCGGTATTTCGCATTCCCGCAGCAATACCGTTAATGGTGAGCAGAGCGCCCCGCAGTAATTCGCCCTTACTATAGCGAGAAATTACGCCAGAGGAACTGCCACTATTATGTTGACGCAGGCGGCTTAACAGAGAGACTTGTAACATGCCTAAGGGAATAATCGTACCATTGCGTAACTGAACCGATCGCTGAAGGGTAGGGTCTCCATCCAGAAGCCTTTCATGGCTCGTAATCGCCAGAATCACTTCAGAAGTCCGATGGAACTCCTGTTTAATTTGGTCAAACACCTGTTCGAGTCGTCCGAACTCCTCTTGGGGACAGAGTTGTTCCAAGTAGTGCCGGGAAATATGCAGATCCACCTTAGAAAGGGTCATTTCTACTTTCGAGACCACCATCTTGA
Source organism: Roseofilum halophilum BLCC-M91 (assembly GCF_030068445.1). Taxonomy (GTDB): domain Bacteria; phylum Cyanobacteriota; class Cyanobacteriia; order Cyanobacteriales; family Desertifilaceae; genus Roseofilum; species Roseofilum halophilum. Next base: position 12,461 of record NZ_JAQPOK010000037.1, read on the forward strand.
AGAAGGGCCATTTGTAATAGAAATATTGCAGCAGTTTCAGATGTTCTTCCGGTTCCTGATCGATAAAGTCCTGTAGAGCCGTGCCTACCCCATACCAACTCGGCAGTAAATAGCGAGCCTGAGTCCAGCTAAACACCCAAGGAATGGCTCGCAGTCCGGAAAGGCCTTTCTTTTTCCCACCTCCGCGACGAGCGGGACGGGAGCTAATTTGCAGTTGGCTAATTTCCTGAATGGGGGTGGCGTAGTGGAAGAAGTCGATAAAATCGGGTTGTTCGTAGATCAGAGCGCGGTAGTGCGATCGCGCCTTAATCGCCAATTCTTCCATAATCTCATTCCAGGGGTCAATATCATCAAAACCACTGCCGAGTACCCCTGCTTGCACCACTGCTGAGGTAATAGTTTCCAGGTTATACAGAGCTAACTCCGGTAAGGAATACTTGGAGGCTAACACTTCTCCCTGCTCTGTAATTTTAATGCGCCCATTAATACTCCGGCTCGGTTGAGCTAAAATCGCTTCATAGGCTGGCCCGCCCCCTCGACCGACCGAACCTCCCCGACCATGGAAAATCCGCAGTTCTACCCCAAAGGGTGAGGCAACTTCTTCTAGGGCTTTCTGTGCCTTATGAATTTCCCAGTTACTACTTAAGAAACCCGAATCTTTATTACTATCAGAATAACCGAGCATGATTTCTTGCAAGGCGGGTTTTTCCAACTTTAAGGCTTCATATCCCCCGGTAATCGAAGCCCGATAGGGCATTAACTCAAACAGGGATTTCATCACCGTTGGCGCTCGTTTGAGGTCTTCGACGGTCTCAAACAGGGGAACCACTTGTAAATTACTGATGCCTGTGGCCGGATCGTAGAGTCCTGCTTCTTTGGCCAACAGCAGCACTTCGAGGATATCGCTAACATCATTGCTCATGCTAATGATGTAGGTTTGACAGATTCCCTGGCCAAACTCCTGTTGCAGTTGACGCACCATGCGTAGGGTGTCGATGGTTTCGCAGGTACTTTCTGAGAAGGGTAATTCTCCGGGAATCAGGGGGCGCAAGGTTTGCAGTTCTGTCCCTAACCATTTCACCCGTTCTTCTTCTGTCAGCTCATCATAGGGTTTGGGTAGAAGCCGCAAGTATTGGCTAATTTCGTTCAAGGCGCTACTATGGCGGGAGCTTTCTTGACGAATATCCAGATGGGCCAGATTAAACCCATAGATTTCTACTTGGCAAATCAGATCTTCGAGTTCCCGACAATAGAAACCGGTTTCGGTTAAAGAGCGATGAATTAATTGCAGTTCTGCTAAGAATTTATCGCTTGATAGATAGCTGTGGGTGGTGACATTACTTTCAGGAAACTTGGGTTTACCATCTTGACCGATCATGGGCCGATGGGTTACTTGGATTTCTGATTGCAGGTTGCGATCGCGGGTTTCTTCTAAGCGTTTGAGAATATACGAGAGCTTGAGACGATAGGGTTCCTGCCGATAGCGGATCGCCAATTGCTCATAAACGATGGGAAGTTGCTGCTGGTCTTGTTCCAAAGATTCTAACAACTCCGGTAACACATCGCTCCAGTGCAAGGACAAACTCAGTACATTAATCAGGTGTTTGATCGAATGAATATACTTCTCCAATACCAAATTTCTCTGATAGCAAGCGGTTTGCCAGGTGACTGAAGGGGTAACGGAGGGATTGCCATCCCGGTCAGATCCCACCCACGATCCAAAGGTACAAAAGTTATATCGGGGGGGAGTTAAGGAAGGGAACGTCCCATGGAGGGCTTGTTTTAATCGCTGATAGAGTTTGGGAATGGCATCAAAGAGAACTTCTTCAAAATAGTGAAGGGTATAATCGACTTCATCTAATACCCTAGGCTTAAATTGATGCAACTCATCAGTACGCCACCAGAGGCGAATTTCTTGCCGCAGTTGTTCTGTTTTTTCATTAATTTTGTTGACTACGGCTGAAGGGATGGGGGTAGAGTTGCCCTTGGTGGCAACCAGTCCTTCTTCCCACTGATCTAGTTGTTGCAGCAATTTGGCAATCCGCCGTTGCTTATCGCGAATGGTATGGCGGACAATTTCCGTGGGATGGGCGGTAAAGACTAAGCGAATATCGAGTTGATTAATTAACGCTTGAATCTGTCCGGGGGGCACATTGAGTTCTTTTAATTTCGGAAATAGGGCATGAAATGCACCTAGATCGCGACGGATTTTACTGAGATTTCCACTCCAGGGTTTCGGTTTAATGTGTTCTGGGGTCGATCGCTCAGGTTTTTCTTCATCGCCATCAGCCAAAGACTCGACAGCGCCCGCAGGAGTATCCCAATATTGCTGTTGTTGTCCCCTTTGCTCATAGTGTTGTTCAACGATATTAATGAGCTGGAAATAGAGGGCAAAGGCTCTAGTGGCTCGGATAGAGGCATTGAGATCTAAATTTTCAATTAAGGATTGGGTTTGAGGGTTAACCACATTAGGGGCTTGACCTTCTGGAGAACAGAGGCTACGCATTTCCTTAATTAAGGCGATCAGTTCACTGCCACATTCTTGTTCGAGAACCGACTCCCACAACTGTTCGACTAATTTGAGACGGTGACGCAAAAGCAACTCGGAGGTTAGACTCGCCACGACTTCATCGGAGGAGGAGGGCGAACCATTAACCGATAAGGAACTAAAGCTAGGGTTTGAGGGGTGAAGTGTTGAACTCATCGAATTCTTATCCAGCTATTGGTACTCAACCATTCTAGGGGGTGAAGGTTGCTTTAATGGGAGGGGGATTGATCTATGATATGGGATCAATATCTGGGGGTGGTTGGTCTGGTTTTGATTGTCAAGGGGATAGGGGGAACAAACCGTCCATAATGAACAGTTTTTTTCGACTCTGAGTCGTTTAGTTTTTTAAGTTTGAGGATTGGAGTTTGGGGAACTCTGGGGAGGCTCGGCGAGCAAGGGCAGGCGATCGCCGCGAAAAATTTCTTCTGATTCTTGACCGACGCTTTGCCAGAATTGGCCCATATGCTTGAGCGCCAAAACTCCAAGCACAACCGGCACGGTCGATAAACTTAACACCATAGATAACCCGGCTTGAGGGAAGACAGGGGAGGAGTCTTGATCGGAGTCAAGGGGAGCAGAAGGTTGCATATTCTTTTTGTTAAGCGATATAAAGTAATGGGATATCCAAGGATCTAATGGCCAAGTCTAGTCGCGACTGGAAAATTGCACAATAGGCGATATCTAGCGTATGGGGGTCGATCTCTATACGCCTAGTAATTTTTATCCCTTTGCCTTTTGCCCTTTGCCTAGCGCACAGCGCTATAAATCTTCCCACGCCCCCTTGATGTCATCTCCCCTATGCCGCCCATGAATTCTACTCACACAATCGGGAATTGGACAACTGTCTCCCAATGGGCCCAAGACCGGATCGGCCCAGAAGGGGGAAAGGTGAAAGTCCGAGTACGGGGTAATATTCTCCATATCCTCTGTGAGAGCGCCCCCCATGCTCCGTCACCAGATTGGGTAGTATCGCGCTTACAGGAAGGGTTATCAGAAACCGCTCTAGAGACTGTGTTGCCAGCCGATCAGCCTCCCATTTACCAAATCTGGATTTATGGTCGAGTGAGCGGGCCCAATTATCCAGAATGGACGAAACAACTCGATCTCAGTACGTTGGCTAAGGGTTCGACGAACGATCGCCCCCCTGAAAAGGGTCAACCCTCCCCAGAAAAGGCGATCGCCCCACCAGGGGCTGGCTCTGCGGTAGCGGCTCGAGTCAAGAGTAGTTCTCCTAGGGAGATGGTGGTCTCGAATCGGAATTTAGCGGCGGAAGGGAATCCCCATGCGATCGCCCGGTATCTGAGTGAAAGCCTCAGTCCCCTGGGAATTGGAGTCAAGGTGAAGGTGAAAACCCTGAAACGCCACAACCATCTTGACACTGCATTTAAGCGGCTCCATGTGGGAATTTACAGCAACTATAGCCCCGATTCTAGTCTCCTAGGGCCGAAAATTGCGGGGCAATTGCGGGAATTAGAGCTATCGGGCTTTCGAGATGCGGCGATCGCCTGTCAAGTCCATGGCGAACCCTCCCCGGATTGGGTGTTGCTGGTGGATCTGACTCCTCGCTCGGTGATGCTCCATCAATGGGCACGCTGGGGAGATGTGCCTGCGATCAATCGCCTGATTGACCAAGTTTTAGCCCCAGAAACTCAACTGCATATCTCGGCAATTCTCAAAGAATCGACCCTACATCTCTTTTGTCGGGGAACAACGGTTCCCGATCAGACTCGGGTGACTCACAAGATTCAAACCCTCCTGGATGCGATCGCTCCCCAAGGTATCCACGCGGTCACCATTTACGGTCACCTGAACAATAAATCTACCCCTGCTTGGGTCGATTGGCTCGATCTTGCTGCCAAAACCGACACCGACCTCAGTTCATCCACCATAGAATTAGCCCAAAAGGGCCATCAAGTGGCCCTGAAATTTCTCCTCAATCGCCTGCTCAACCCGGAAATTGAGCAACAACTCAGCACTGGCGGTATTCGTATTCAATTGCTCCTGAAGCAAGACCTCTTGCATGTGATGAGTGATGCCCCGGTTTGTCCCAACCAACGGCAGGTGGGGCCCTTAGTGTCCAAATTCCTGCGTCAACTGAAAATACCGGGTATTTCTGGTGTGCGGGTTTATGGACGCAGAGCGGGTCAAAAAATGCCCCGTTGGAACTATGGCGTTGACTTTAAGTCCAGAAAACGATTGGTTCCAGAAGCGCCGCCAGAATTTGCCGCTAGTAGCGCCTACGTGGGCGATCTAATTGCCCTGGATCAGGCTCCCCATCGCTGGCGAGAGTCTCCCGTCTCCCCAAGTTCCGATCTGCTTCCTAATTCTGCCCAGGAAAGAGCGATCGCTACCGATGATCGTCAACCTGCTTCACTCCAGAATAAGGCTCCAGAGTCGGAACTTACGAAGTCAGTGAGAGCAACTGAGCCTCGTCCTAAAGTCTCTTTAGTGCAACGCTTCCAACAAGGGTTGGTTCGCAGTGGTCTCCTAGCCCCCAATACTGAATCTGAACCTATTTCTGGGGCCCTCTCTTCCTATATCCCCGTGCAGGAAACGGGAACGATTTTGGGCGATCGTGGGACCTATCGGTGGCGCGATCTCCTCACTCCTCAATTGATGATTGCTCTGGTGTGGTCAGCTCTGGGGCTATTGCTAACTGTAGAGATAGATTGGTTTTTGGGGTATAAATTAACTCAACTGGCGGGGCCTAATCCCTCCAAGGCTGCCATGGCTCCCGGCTATTTGGGTTTAGGGGGAGATCCAGCCAATGCGAGTGATGAGAGTTGGTTAGAGAATCAGAAGGAGACATCAGAAGAGTGTGCTGAGAGTTCCTGTTTAAGTCCCCCGTCTCCCTATCCCACGTTTAATAATCAACTGATTGATGAGCATTTGGGGCGCTATCATGCCTTGATGTTAGAGCAGGGTGCGCCCGATGTGCTAATTATTGGTTCATCCCGCGCTCTCCGAGGGATCGATCCGCAGCAACTGGGAGAAGATTTAGCCGCTCAAGGCTATGAGGATGTGAGTATTTATAATTTTGGCATTAATGGGGCAACGGCGAAGGTGGTGGATTGGGTGATTCGGGAATTGTTGACTCCTGAGCAGTTGCCGAAGGTGATTATTTGGGCCGATGGTACAAGGGCGTTTAATAGTGGTAGAGAGGATCTGACCTATGAGGCGATCGCCGCTTCTGATGGCTATCAGCAGTTACAAGCGCAAACCTTAACCCGACCGGAGTATGGTACACCTTGGTCTGGGAAGTCCTCAGCGCAGACCTCTGAGGATAATAATCAGGGGTTAGAGCGCTTTTCCATTACCCAGAGCTATGAACAAGCCAATGATTGGCTAGAAGCGGGTTTGGGGTCTCTCTCTGCGGTGTATCCCCAACGCGATCGCCTCCATGGTCAGATCCAGAAAAGCCTCTCCAAGTTTCTCCCTGAACAGACTTCACCAACCTCCCTGGTTGAGAACCCAGAAATGCTCCAACCGGCGATCCTCAATCCGGATGGCTTTCTGCCGTTCAACATTCGCTTCGATCCCAACACTTACTATGAGCATCATCCTCAAGTTTCTGGAGCCTACGATCGCGATTATGAGTCCTTTAGTTTAGAGGGCGAACAGGATGAAGCCCTGAAAAATACCATGGCTTATACCCAAGAAATGGGCGTAAATTTGGTATTCGTGAATATGCCCTTAACGGATGTCTATTTAGATCCCGCCCGCATGGAATTTGAATCGGAGTTTCAGGACTATCTTCGCACTCAAGAAGACTGGGGTTTACAAGTTCAAGATTGGATCTTGCTCTGGTCTGGGGGAGAATATGACTATTTTTCCGATCCTAGCCATCTTAATCGTTATGGTGCTGAGGCGATCGCCTCGGAACTGGCTCAAACTCCTGAAATTGACTGGAGGGAACAGTTAACAATTAACAATTAACAATTAACAATTAACAATTAACAATTAACAATTAACAATGAATAATTAGGGTTTAGGGAAGAGAGAATGGTAATCCTGGAGAATGGCGATCGCCACTTGATGCTGTTCTCCATAGATGTTTCTGGACTTGGAGTGTGCTGTTTCATACAATTGCTGTGCTGTGGGGCGATCGCCCAAAAACATATGCACCGCCGCTAAATCTGCCATCAACAAAGGGTATAGGGGATGCTCCTGATAGCGAAACCGACTGGCTAAGTCTAGAGCCTCCTGCCACAAGTCGCGGGCAGCTTCATAATGGCGTTGTTTAGCGTTAATTTTCGCCAGTCCTCGCAGACATTCGGCAATGGGAATAGCATTGTCTTCCTGGCGCTCTCCTGCTCGTTCCAGCGCCCGACTAAAGTTATCTTTAGCACCGTTTAAATCTTGGTGTCTTAAGCACAATTCCCCTTGTAACTGCAAGCCACGAGCCAAGGAAAATGGGCGATCTTGCCAGAGATCCAGGGCGGTTTGTAAATGCTCCGTGGCTAAAGTGTACTGATTTTGGTAGATATAAAGCAATGCCAGACAATGGTAAGTTGCACCCAGATCGGGGTGGCGATCGCGCCAGCGATGGGTCGCATTATCGCGCCAGCGATGAGTCGCATTATCGCTCCCAATGGATGCTCGACCCTGCAACGCCTGTAAATAATAATATTCCGCCTTTGAGTAATCCTCACGCCGCATATACCACACCCCCAAATAATGACACCCATTCGCCCCTGTGAGTCCTCCCGACTGCACACAAGCTTCAAACCGAGGAAAAGCCAAATCCAACTCATTGGTCGCCAAATAAAACTTACCCAGATTCAGCATTAGTATCGGCTCAATCATCTCATCTAAAACCCCATCTTGATCCAGAGCAGAAGCCATAATTTGCACAAAAGGAGCAATACTTTCACAATGGGAGGGCGTAAACTCACTCAAATCACTCGGAAACAGCTTAATCGCCTCATACAAATACTCTAAAAGCTTCTGCTGTGTCTCTCGCACCAGAGGATTAACCGGCTCAGGTTTACTCACCCTAGACTGCTCTTGAGCGCGTCTATCCCACTCCCCACCCGTCGCAAACAACCACCTCAAATTATCCTTAATTTCCGTCGGTGCATAGTGCAACCTGAGACTAAACTGACGAATTGGCGAACTCCGTTGACCTCTCCCCTGCTCATCCGTAAACCCCAAGCGCTCCTTTCCCATATCCGTCAGCGTATCCCGCAACCATTCCTTCTGCATTTTCGCTGAACCCAACTGGCAAAACAGCGTCATACTCCCCTTTTTCGCCGGAAAATTACCCTGCTGACGATACAACTCAATCAAAGCCAACAGCGCCGCAGGAGTCCCCCGCACAAAAATTCCGTAATCCTGAGTCCTTAATAGCACTCCTTCCCCAGATGAACGAAATCCCCGATCATTCACTGCACACAACAAAGCAGCGACTAGCACCTCAGCACAAGCTTTACGTTTCGGGTTCCGATATTGGGGACGAGGCATGATCAATTAAAAATTAAAAATTAAAAATTAAAAATTTTCCCAAGTTCTATAGCTTACAGTGTAAGCATTTGAGAGCAATTTGGGCAAAATGAGTCACCCCACCTTTCCCAAGGAACTAAAATCGGCGTATATCCCCTCATCCCCCAGCCCCTTCTCCCAGGGGAGAAGGGGAGTAAAAGTCCCTCTCCCGTGGGAGAGGGATTTAGGGAGAGGGCAAACCCTTTGTAAATCGATGGTTGCCCTCATCCCCCAGCCCCTTCTCCCAGGGGAGAAGGGGAGCAAAAGTCCCTCTCCCGTGGGAGAGAGATTTTCCTTCGGACATGAAAGGGAGAGGACATCACCCCCATTAACCACCATGAACACTTACCCCGACGATTCTAGTCAGTCTTCACAACTCGATACCCACTACGACACCACCCTGGATGTCAATCCTGACTTCCATCCCACTCTACCCGATACCAGTACACCCGAACCCTATCCCCACCAGTGGCAACCCCACAGTTGGGACTATACCACCACCAGCTTACACAGCGATCCCACATCCAGGAGCGATCCAGACCCTTATAGCACCCATAACGAACAAACCGATCATTGGAATCACCAGCATTATGACTCCGATCAAGACCAATCCTCCGTTATCGGACATCCAGCCGAAGAAATGAACTATTGGCATCAGCAGCAAAATGATTATAGCTGTGGGATTGCCGCGCAGCAATCGGCTCTTGAACATCTCACCCATCACCACTACTCAGAAGCGCAACTGAGCCACTATGCCCAACAGCACGGCTGGTACGACTCCGCCCATGGAACCCCTAGTGAGGACTTTGGCAAACTTTTGGCAGATCAAGCCCAAGTTCCTGTCGAGAGCCATGTGGGGGCAAATTTAACGGAAATTAGCACCAAATTAAGCCAGGGTGAAGAGGTTTTTGTCGCCGTTAATTCCACTGTCGAATGGTTACCCGAAATCATCGACCCCCATTTACTCGCAGGACAACCCGCCGACCATATTGTACAAGTCATTGGGGAAAAAATAGACCCGCAAACCCAACAAATTACCCATGTTATTGTCAACGATTCGGGTTCACCAGAAGGGCGCGGTGTAGAGATTCCTGTCGAGCAATTTCAAGTCGCCATGGATGCCAGTCATGATTATATGGCATCGACAGAAAGTCACCATCAATCCTCTTGGTTTACCAGCCATTTAGGAAACACTGAATCCATGACCTTTGGCTGTAAGATTACTACTGACAATTACCACAAAGTTTATCTTGATAATGGTAAAATTGGCACGTATAACGGTAACACTTTCTATTGGAATAGTGGCAATGTTGCCGGGAATTGGAATTGTAATAATCATCATGCCTACAATGCTCATGGACAAGATTTAGGCTATGCCAGAACCTGGTCAGATGCAGCATTATTAATCTACAAGCAAGGTTAGTCAAAACAAAAAACAATCCACCCGCCCCTACCCCCAAGCAAAAACGTAGGTTGGGTTGAACGCAGTGAAACCCAACATCACCTGACCCGCGTTGGGTTGCGCTCCGCTTAACCCAACCTACAAACCACTACGAAATTGGAGAATTAATTATGAGTCAACCCATAACTATAGACGACATTTACAAATTGTTTCAAACATCCCAAGCAGAAGCTGACCGACGTTCGCAAGAAGCTGACCGCCGCCTGAAAAAACCAGAAAAAACAGTCGCTCAAACCAGTAAAGAAGTAGCCGGATTAACCACGCGCTGGGGACGATTTGTGGAAGAATTAGTGGAACCAGCAGTGGTGCGATTATTCCAAGAGCGAGGCATTGAAATCGACCAAACTTTTTCTCGCGCAAGACAGCGAAGACAGGGATTAGCGATGGAAATTGATATCCTGGGCGTGAATGGTTCGGATGTGGTGGTGGTTGAGTGTAAATCTCGGTTATCTAGAGATGATGTGGATGAATTCTTAGATAAATTGCTAAGATTTAAACAGTCATTTCCCACTTATCAAACCTATCGCGCCTATGGAGCAGTTGCCGCTATTGAAATTGACCGAGGAGTAGACCGCTATGCTTATCAGAATGGTTTATTTGTGATTCATCCATCGGGCAATACGGTGGAAATTGCCAATGATAGAGGATTTGAACCGCGCACATGGTGAGGGAATGAACAATGAACAGTTGCCCTCATCCCCCAGCCCCTTCTCCCACGGGAGAAGGGGAGCAAAAGTCCCTCTCCCGTGGGAGAGTTATTTAGGTTGAGGGAAAACGCCTTGATAACACACAAAAAATGGTGAATCAATTAAAAATTAAAAATGCAAAATCAAAAATGAAATCCTGTAGGGGCGGGTTATACCCAAATCTAGAAAACTCAACCAAAACTTCCTAAAACCCGCCCCCACCCTCTCGGAAACCCATGAAAAATGGTGCGTTACATTTCATTAACACACCCTACGAAATCACCTTGTAGGGGCGGGTTTTACCCAAATCTAGAAAACTCACCCAAAACTTCCCTAAACCCGCCCCCACCCTCTCGCTAAACCCACCAAAAATGGTGCGTTACATTTCATTAACGCACCCTACCAAATTATCGGAGGAAATGATCGTGAAATCACTGCCTGGAAAAAAAGGATTTTGGGGAAACGTAGGAGGTGTCCTGAAATCACTTTTCTTGCCTAACAAAAATATTACTGATACCCAACGGGAGATTGCGGAAGGGCGCAAGGAGGTGCAACGGGAAATTGCCCAAAAGCAACAACAAATCCAATTGGAAGGCTTGAAATTGCAATATGTGCTGCAAGAGCAACGGCGGGAACATGAAGCGGAGCAAGCGGCATTATCGCGAGAATTTCAAGCCGCACAAGCCGAACTCTCTAGGGAACATCAAGAAGCCCTGACGCGATATATTCAAGACTCGGAAAACCGCCGGTTAGCCTCGCGCATTGAACATGAACGGTGGCTAGAGGCGCAACGGCAAGAATTGCAACGGGAATTGCAAAAAAGTCAGCAGGAATTTAGCTTGTTTATGGCGTTTTTGACGGCTAAAATTAATCGAGATAATGATGAAGAGCGGCGCATTTTAGATAACCAACCTTGGCGGACTCCACCTAAACCCCTGATGCAATATTACGAGCAATATCAAGACCGTTTGCCGATTCCCCCTTTGGTGGTAGTTTCGCCTCCAGATGTGGAATTTGACCGCTATCCGAATGCGGGTTCGGGACTGCCTCGGATGGCGAATGATATTGAGGATGAATTGAGCAATTTTCTGGGTCGCCATTATCCGGAACGGGACTCGGAACGCCCGGCGAAACCGATTGCCGGACTGTGGGATACGAACCGGATGAAAGATGGGGCGGCGGTGCTTTCCTTGCATTATCTGTTTGCGGCTGTGCCGACGATTATTTTAGAGTCGAAAGTTGCGGGGGATTTGCTTAATTTTTCTCTGTTTTCCTGGGATGCGGGACAACGGGACTGGCAGAAGGAATCAGTTTTATTCCAGTTTTCCCACAAAGAGTTTATGTATGATGTGCAGCGAGAGTTGGCGCGGGAGTGGAAAGAGAAGAAACAGAAACTGATGGCAGGGGGTTTAGATGTTAAACGAGTGATTGGTGCTTCTAAGGAAAATGAGTCCAATGAGTTTAATCTCATGCAACTGCTGGAAGAAGAAAAGTATGCGGCGCTGGATGTGGAGGTGACGCTAGAATATCGCCCCACGCCTTCGGGTATTGCGCGGCTGAAGAAATATCTCAGTCAACTCCATTGTCTGGCGGCAGGGATGGCGCTGGATGATTATCATTTGCTGCGTCATGGCGCTGTGCCGAAAATGCCGGAGTTGCTGGCTGAGTTTATCGAGGGGATGCCTGATTATGAGATGCAACCGCTCCTGGAAATTGTGCTGACTCACTATCAAGCGTTGATAGAAGCGTCGGCTGAAGTGGGGTTGGATGTGCCGAGTTTGCTGTTGGATGTGGCTTTGGCGTTCTCGAATTTACCCGACTCTAGCCCAAGTCAGCAGTTGATGGCAGCGTCTATTGTGCGTTGGCTTTCCCAGCGCCAACTTCCGGTTACGGGTGAAGCGCTGGAGACTCTGGCGAGTGCCCTGAATATTGCCGATGAGGGGTATGTGGCGAAGTTGAATCAGTGTTTGTCGGTGCTGGGAGACTTGCGGCAACTGGATATTGCCCAATCTTGCTATCGTCGCGGGGTGAAACGTCTGCAAGGGCAGGATTATGAGGGGGCGCGGTATGATTTCGAGCAAACGATTACTCTGGCTCCTCGCGCCATTGCCTATTATCAGCGCGGTTTAGCCTATCGGGGGTTGGGAGAACTCCAGCAGGCAATTACGGATTTGGATAAGGCGGTGAAATTGCAACCGAATCAGGCTAAGTTTCATGAGGCGCGGGGGGATGTTTATCGGCAGTTGCAGGATGTGGAGACAGCGCTGGCGAATTATGCCGAGGCGGTAGAGTTGGGTTCTGAGAGTGCAGTGCAGAAGTATGAGGAGTTGCAACGGTGGTGGAGGGATGAGCGGCGGCAGGCGAAGGAAGCGGAGGAAGCCCGGAAACGAGAGGAGGAGGAGCGACGGCAGGCGCTGAGTATTCCGATTCCGGTTACTTCGACTTCGCTCAGTAACCGTTCGACTTCGCTCAGTAACCCTTCGGCTTCGCTCAGTAACCTTACTTTGGAGTTGGTGTATGTGGAGGGGGGGACTTTCCAGATGGGAAGTACGCAATACGATGATGAAACGCCGGTTCACGCGGTAACCGTGCCGGAGTTTCGCATGGGTAAGTATCCCATAACTCAGGCTCAGTATGAGGCGGTGATGGGGACTAATCCATCTCATTTCAAGGGCGAAAATCGTCCTGTGGAACAGGTGAGTTGGCATGATGCTCAGGCGTTTTGTCAGAAGCTCTCAGAACTGATTAAGCAACCGGTGCGGCTGCCGAGCGAGGCAGAATGGGAGTATGCAGCCCGTGGGGGAAACCGGAGCCAGGGTTATGAGTATGCGGGCAGTAATAACCTGGATGAGGTGGGTTGGTATGGTGGTAATTCTGGCAGCGAAACCCATGATGTGGGGAAGAAGAAGGCGAATGAGTTGGGGATTTATGATATGAGTGGCAATGTGTGGGAGTGGTGCGCGGATGAGTGGCATAGCAACTATACAGGCGCACCTAACGATGGAAGTATATGGTCAAATAGTGATGAAAGAAATCAACAAAAAAATCGGCTGCTTCGTGGGGGTTCTTGGCTCAGCAATTCTGATAATTGTCGCTCTCGGTCTCGCGGCTCGAATGCGGCGGGCAATAGGCTCAGGAACTACGGTTTTCGCGTGGTTTGTCCCTTGGCGATGACGACCTAGCCCTTTTCTCTTTATTCCTTTTTGCCTTTACACTTCTTTACTTTTCTTTCTTCCGCCGAAGGCGGAAATTTTTTGGCAAAAATCACCCTATGAACGAACTGTCAATTATCCAGAAAACCTACGATCTGATTAAATGGTATGTACCCATTCTCAATCGCCTACCTCGCAGTCACAAGTTTCTCCTGGGAGAACGAATAATTTTGGGACTTTATGATTTACTGGAGAGCTTAATTATAGCACAATATGAATCGGAGAAACTAACAATTCTCATTCCCCTCAACAGTAAGTTGCAAATCTTGCGCTATCAAACTCGCTTACTGCGAGATTTTGATTTAATTTCGGTTGAGCGCTATGAATATGTGGGAGGGTTAATCAATGAGATTGGCAAGGAATTGGGCGGTTGGATTAAACAACAGCAGCGACGAGAGAAAAATTAATGAAACGCTATGGTTATCTTTGGTCAGATATTGTGGAGTTCGGCAACTTACTGCAAGCGGCACGACAAGCGCAACGAGGCAAGCGATTTAGGGACTCGGTACTAGAGTTTAATTATCACTTGGAACAGAACTTAGGGCAACTGAAACAGGAGTTAGAAAACCACACCTACGAGCCGGGAGAGTACAATACCTTTTACATCATGGAACCGAAGAAGCGGATGATTTCTGCGGCTCCCTATCGAGACCGGGTGGTTCACCATGCCTTGTGTAATATTATTGTACCTTTGTTCGATCGCACGTTTATTTCTGATTCCTATGCCAATCGCGTAGGTTTTGGCACTCACCGCGCCCTGAAACGCTTTATCAGGTTTGCCCGGTCTCACGATCATGTTCTACAATGCGATATTCAAAAATATTTTCCTAGTATTGACCACGAAATCCTGAAATCGTTAATCCGCAAAAAAATCAAATGTCCAGATACGCTCTGGCTTATTGATACCATTATTGACTATAGTAATGAACAACCGGTTACCATTCACCATTTTCCAGGAGATGATTTACTCTCTCCTCTAGCGCGGAGGCGAGGATTACCAATTGGCAATTTAACCAGCCAGTTTTTTGCCAATATCTATCTCAATGGCTTTGACCACTTTGTTAAAGAGCAACTTAGGGCAAAGTCCTATGTTCGCTATGTGGATGATTTTGCTCTGTTCTCCAATGACCGCGAATTTCTCAGGGAAGTGAGAGAGGAAATTGAACAGTATTTAGTGCAATTGCGGCTAAAAATTCACCCGATTAAAAGTCAAACGTTTTTGACTCGCCATGGAGCGAGTTTCTTAGGGTTTCGTATTTTCCCCGACTGTATTCGGGTTCGCAATGAAAACCTGAGACGAGGGAGACGGCGATGGCGAAACTTACAAAATGATTACGCTCAGGGTAAAATAGAGATGGACTCTATTCAACAGTCTTGGCAAAGCTGGTGTGCCCATCTGGAGTATGGCGACACCTGGCGATTGCGTCAACAGATATTTGCTTCGCTGGTGTTTTCCAGGGAGTAAAGAAGGGGTAGGCAACTCCGGCTGCTTCGTGGGGGTTCTTGGAACAACAATTCTGATAATTGTCGCTCTCGGTATCGCAACTCGAATGCGGCGGACAATAGGAACAGGAACTACGGTTTTCGCGTGGTTTGTCCCTTGGCGATTACTCTTCGCAGTCAGAACTCATTCATGGGAATGAATGGGGCGTATTTCTGAAGAGTCAAGACCTATTCCTGTGATGTTCGCGAGAGCATCCGAAAATAAACCGGCGTTGGGCAGCTTAGTAGGTGATGTTCGCGAACATGAGTCGAAAGGTTGTCCAATTCCACTTTACAGCGCTTCGCGCGGTAATGGGTAATGGGTAATGGGTAATGGGAAAACCATTTTTTACGCTAGAGTGCCCATTCTTCAGGCTTTTCATGGGACAACACTCTCAAGGAACATTTCGATTACTGTACCTCATAACAT
>NZ_JAQPOK010000038.1 GCF_030068445.1 Roseofilum halophilum BLCC-M91
TTCTTGTTTTTTCCAGGCAGTCAACATTGAAGAGGTTTGAGCGTAATCTACTCTTTCTTGTAGTGAGTACCAAGCCTGAGTTCTTTCATGGAGCGCTTTGTTGTAAACTAATCTTACACAACCCAAAGTGCGCCGCAATAGCGACTCTTGCTCTAAGGTTGGGTAAAATCGGTAGTTAAATGCTCTTTCCATGTGGGATTCAAAGGAATTCTCACATTGTAGCACCTAAGATGTAATTGTGGTAGCCTATGGTTAGTAAAGCCGCCCTGGAAGGGCGGGGTTTCAGACCCAATTTTTCTGATGAAACCCCTAGGGGCAGCTTCGCCATTCAATCCAAACATGAAGTCGCCCGAATGCGAGGGGATGGCTATGATTTACCCGATGTTCCCTATACCATGTACTATTCCGGTCACTATGCCATCCATGGCGCATACTGGCATCATCAATTTGGTACACCCGTCAGCCATGGCTGCGTGAATGTTGCCGTCGATCATGCCCAATGGCTCTTTAACTGGACAGAGTTGGGAACCCCCGTGATTGTTAAATAAGTTTTGCAGAATGGAGATACCGTTATGATAGATAGGATAGAACCGATGATAGCAATTTGTTAACCCCACCCGCGATCATGAAAGGAATTTGGCTGGAAAACCAACAACTACAACTGCGAACAGACTTATCTACCCCCACTCCTCCAGAAGGAGAAGTTTTAGTCAAAGTGTTGCGTGCTGGTATTTGTAATACGGATTTGGAACTGCTGCGCGGATACTATCCCTACACGGGAATTCTCGGCCATGAATTTGTCGGTGTCGTGGCAGAAGGGCCGGAAAATTGGGTCAATCAACGGGTGGTGGGGGAAATTAATGCTAGTTGTGGAGACTGTCGCTTCTGTCGGCGTGGAGAACCCACCCATTGCCAAAACCGGACGGTGTTAGGCATTGTCAATCGCCATGGAGCGTTTGCAGATTATTTGACTTTGCCGATTAAAAATTTACATCCGGTTCCCGATAGGGTAGAGACGAATGCCGCCACATTTACGGAGCCGTTAGCTGCTGCTTTAGAAATTCAAGAGCAGGTATCGATTACTCCAGAGGATAGGGTTTTAGTGGTTGGAGATGGCAAATTAGGGCAGTTGGTGGCTCAAAGCTTGGCGCTCACCGGATGTGACTTGTTGGCGATCGGTCGTCATCGGGAGAAGTTAGCTAATTTAGAAGCTGTGGGAATTTCCGTAGGGTTTGCGGATGATGTTAAAGAGGGGACATTCGATCGCACCGTGGAATGTACCGGTAATCCCCAAGGATTTGCGATCGCCGCTCGCGCCCTGCGTCCACGGGGAACTCTTGTCCTCAAAAGCACCTATGCGGGGCAGCTCACCTTCGATGCTTCTACCCTGGTGGTGAATGAAATCACGGTCATTGGATCGCGATGCGGCCCCTTTGACAAAGCCTTAGCTCTACTGGAAAACCATCAAATTGATATTAATCGTTTAATTCAGGCAGAATATCCCCTCAGCGAAGGTCTGGAAGGGTTTAAATTAGCTCAACAAAAAGGGGTCTTAAAAGTCTTATTAAATATGGAAGAATAGGGCTGCCCTAAATCCATCGCCAAATCTTAATGGTGGCATCACCGCTACCGGTAACTAAGGTTTGTCCATCTTGGCTTAAGGCGATCGCCTTGACCCACCAGGAGTGATCGTCTAAGGTAGACACGACCTTCCAGGTTTCTAAGTCCCAGATTTTGATGGTGCGATCGCGACTGCTACTAAACAACACTTGACTATCGGGACTAAACACCAAGCCAAAAATAGAATCGCTATGTTCTGTTAACGTGCGGATTTGATGACCTTTGAGAGCATCCCAGACGCGAATCGTACCATCATCGCTGCCACTGGCCAACATCTGATGATGGGGACTAAACGCTAAAGCATTAATCCGTTGAGCATGGCGCGGTAAACTCAAATGAAGGCTTCCCGTTTCCACCTCCCAAACCTTAACGACTCGATCTTCTCCCCCACTGGCTAACCAGCGACCATCAGCACTAAAAGCTAAGGTATTTACGGCATCGGTATGACCCGTTAAGGTTAACAGGGGTAACTGCTCCCATTCTCCATCCGGAGTCACCGCTAACTGCCGCACTCGTATGGTTTTATCATTTGAGCCACTGGCTAATAAACTGCCATTGGGACTAAAGACCACAGCATTGACCCAATCTCGATGATCGGTTAAGACTAAAATCGGTTCTGTTTCCATCAGGTTTCGATCGCCAGATTCGGGTAAATGCCAAAACATAATTTTTCGGTCGTGACTCCCACTGACGAGTAATTCTCCCTCCGGATGAATGGCAACAGATCCGATTGAAGCATCATGACCCGTTAAGGTAGATAGCAGAGATACTTTCTCTAATTTTGGCCCGCTCATCCGCCATAAACACAGGGTTTTATCTTCACTGGAGCTGACTAAAAGATGACCTTGGGGATGAATGGCTAAATCTTCAATTTTGCCATTATGGTGACTGAGGGTATGGATACAATGCCAATCTTGAACCCCTGGAGGACAAATCACATACCCTTCGGGCATGATTACACTGGGAGGACTGGGCACGGGTTTCATATCAGCAATTACGGCCTCCACTGACTGATAGCGATCGCTAACAATATCTTTGAGCAGTTTATCTAAAATTTGTCCCAGGCGATCGCTAATCACTGTTTCTTGTTCTTTTAAGCACTCCCGCCATAGCCAATTCCCCGTTAACGGATCGAATAATTCATCGGGGGATAACCCAGTCAACAGATGAATACAAGTCACCCCTAAACTATATAGATCGCTGGCCGGATAGGCGCGACCACTGCGGATTTGTTCCATGGGAGCATAGCCTTCTGTGCCAATTTTCGTCCCTACCCTTGCCATGCCGGTAGCCGTTAATTGTTTAGCAATGCCAAAATCAATTAATACCAGTTGTTGGTCTTGTTTACGGCGAATAATATTGGTTGGTTTAATGTCCCGATGCACCACCTTATAACTGTGAACATACCCCAAAACTGGTAATAATTGTTCGAGTAAATTCCAGATTTGTTTTTCGCTAAATGCTCCTTGATGCCTTAATTCTTGCCAGAGGGTAGGGCCCCGAATAAGCTGCTGCACTAAATACAAATGTTCCTGATGTTCAAAATAGGCTAACAGGGTGGGAATTTGGGGATGTTCTCCCAACTCATGCAAGCGCATGGCTTCTTGGTAAAACAAATCGGTAGACTTTTGCACCGATTTCTCCCGTCTCTCCCCTGTGGCTCGAATTTGGGGAAAAAACTGTTTAATTACGCAGAAACTGCGAAGTTTGTCTTCATCGACGGCGAGATAGGTACGACCCATTCCCCCCCGTCCCAGGGGTTTAAGTACCCGATATCGCCCCCTGAGTAGCTCAGTTAGGGGTTTTCCACAGCTTTGACAGACCTCTGCACTCTGTGGATTTTCGGGGTTAGTACAATTGGGGTTTAAGCAGTAGGCCATGGCCGGAAGCGCAAATAATAGTCGCAGTTTAATCTATTCTGACAGAGGATGGCAGGGTTGGGGTAGGGGAATGGGGAGACGGGGGGAATTTGCCTCTTGCCTCTTGCCTATTCCCTAATTGACAGGGTTTGATGAAAGTCTTGTTGTACTTTTTTACCCAAACGGCGGGATACTTCGCGCACAATTTGCGCTAAGAGGCGATCGCTGGTACTTTGAATCAGAGATGGGGGTAAGCGATGGATAAACTGGGGAAATTTCACACCTACGGTTAAGTCTAGACTCCATTCCCAGCGCGTCATCACTTCCGGTAGGGGTGAGGGCAAGATCAGATAAGTTTGCAGTTCCTGAAAATATTCCGGGGTAGGACAACAGGGCACTTCAGCCAGATAAAATTGCCCATGAAAGTTGACTGCATACCCTGGGGGAGTATAGTCAGGCAGATCAATGCTAGAGATGCGATAAACTCCGGCTTCGTCACGGGGGATGAGTTCGAGTCCGATTCTGACTTCGACTTCAAATTGAAGCGCCCCATAGCGACCAATGAGTAAATCATAGCTATTGTCCCCAATGGGGATGGCTTTCATGGGGAGGGCACATCGGGTAAACCAACTGGGGTGATCGTTGACATAAGCGGCAACTACGGATTCAGGTGCATAGAGTTCTACACAGTCTGCATAATTGAGATGAAAGTACATCCATTCAAAGCCCATTGCCTGAGAGACTTTGGAGGACAAGGCTTTGAAGCGATCGCCAAAATTTGGCGATCTTTTCGATTGTTCGGGAGGGGAAGGGCGGTTTTCAGAGCCGGAATCTTGAGAACAAGCATCTGTCAAAACGAGAAAAACCTCCTAGGAACCCAATCCAGATATTTTAATCCAGATATCCTATTGTATGACCCGATCGCCAGAGTTAGATTCTCAGCAGTAGTAGAATCAGGAGGCAATCAATCAGGCTCAATTCCCTTAATAAGCCTCGATTGTTATCTTCTTCTGGTGAATCGGACAAAGATTCAATTTCTGCAACTCTCTCCCAGTCTACTCCCGCGACCTGACAAATCTTTTGAAAGGCCTGTCGATCAATGGCAATTTTGCGCCAAAATCTGCGTAGGGTGGCTTGAGAGGTTTGGGCATCTGTCCACCAGAGCGCGGTTTGAGTTTTTGTCCATCCTTTTTGGCGAATGGCTCTGTAAACGAGGTCTAGTCCTGCTTTGGAAGCTTTGAGTGTATCTGCCATAACCCTATTTTGCGATCGCAACAACTAGAGAAGCGCATGACTCCTCTATAGGGTTCTCAGTTTTTGACCTCGATTTTTATGCGCTTTGGGCGAAATTGTTACATAAATTTACATTTTTGGGGCAGAGGGCAACGGGCGATCGCTCCACTGTCGAAAAATGAGTCAAAGTGAGTCAGTTTTTGCGCTTCAATCTGATACTATTAGTAATTTGACCCAAAAAATGCAAAAGAAAGATCAATTTATTTTAATTTTTAAAACCGTTTTTATTAGCTAAAATAGATAAGTTAGTGTGGAGACACGAAGACATAAACGCAAGAGGGACTGAAATCAGAATTGTTCTGATTTCACCTCTTTTTCTGCTCTAACCCCCGCACTGCAAGGGCTAACTATCTACCCACTAGGAGACTAGACTGATGATTCGCTTCGGAACAGAAGACAATGACTTAATCGTTGAAACCCAAGAAAATGACATCATTTGGGGATTGGAGGGTGGAGATATTATTGCTAGTAATGCGGGCAATGATGAACTCTATGGTAACCAAGGAAATGATGTCCTTTTAGGCGGAAGGGGTGCAGATAGTATCTGGGGAGGACTCGATGATGATTTGATCGTCGGCAATCCAGATGCCGACTATGTGAATGGAAATTTGGGCAACGATACGGTACATGGGGGTCAAGGGGATGACTGTGTGCGCGGGGGACAGGGGAATGATTGGGTTTCTGGCGATCGCGGCAACGACATCCTCTACGGTGACTTAGGCGACGATACCCTAGTGGGCGGCTCTGGCGAAGATCTCTTTGTTCTAGGCAGTGGAGAAGATATCATCCTGGACTTTACCCCAGGACAGGATCGAGTTGGCTTGGCTGCTGGAGTCACCTTTGATAGTCTACTGGTGAGTCAACGGGGAGAAGATAGTGTAGTGAGCGATCGCAGCACCGGAGCCATTATCGGCATCTTCCAAGGCATCGACGCAACTACCCTCGACTCATCCCAATTCACCAACCTCCTCCTCAACATTCCCGCTCCCTCACCCCCGCCTTCCGTACCCGATCTTCCCTCCCCCTCTCCTTCTCCTTCTCCAGCACCGAGTCTTTCCATACTCCCACCTGCTGCTGAAGTTATTGCCATAGAAACCGATCCCGGCAACACCCTAGAAACCGCCACCAGCATCCTCTTTGCCTCCACCACCCGCACCTTCTCCCAAAGCATCGGCGGTAGCGATGCCGCCGACTATTACAAATTCAGCCTCGGCGCAACCAACACCTTCGAGTTATCCCTAACTGGACTTACCGCCTTGGCAACTGTCGATGTCTTAGACGAAGAAGGTAACATCGTCCTCAACGGACAACTAGCCAACAACACCTCCGTCATCTCCGGAGAACTCCCTGGCGGTGGTTATCGTCTCCGGATAACCAGCAATGCTCCTACCAACTACTTGCTCAATACCCGCATTACTCCGCAAATTCCCGGAGTAACTACCGATGGTATTGATGTCCCCATTACAATTGATACTGATATTTCCGGGCCGTTAATTGGTTTAAATACTCTAAACGCCGATCCTCGTTTCACCGCAGTAGATGGAAGTGGGTACACTGTTGTCGTCTTAGATTCTGGAATTCACAAAGATCATCCCGCATTTGGCAATAGAGTTATTCATTCCTATGATTATGCCGACTCTGACAAAGATGCCTCTGACGATGCACCAGGCACTAATGGCCATGGCACTCATGTTTCTAGCATAATTGCATCATCCGATCCTCAGTACCCAGGGGTTGCTCCTGGTGCCAACATTATTCATTTTAAAGTATTTGGTCAAAAAGTAGACGAAGAAACTGGCGAAATAGTAGGTACGGGTAACACGGCTTTTCAGCAACAAGCACTGCAATGGATATTACAAGAAGAAAACGGCATCTCCAATAAGGATCGATACAACATTGTCAGTGTCAATATGTCTTTATCAACCACAGATAAAGATGTAGATGGAGATGAAAAAAAAGACAGCAGTAATTTCCAAACTCCCCAGGAATTGTATAGTGTTCAAGAAGAACTTAGAAAACTTCGAGAAGCTGGAGTAATTGTTGTTGCATCTTCCGGTAATGACTTCTTTGAACATGATAGTAATCCTGGAGTGGCTTACCCTTCTGCTCACCCCGATGTGATTTCTGTAGGTGCAGTTTACGATACTGATGTCAATGGTAGATCCTATGCAGGAGGAGCGGAAGATTCCGCAACCAGTGCAGATAAAATTACAGCATTTTCTCAACGTCATCCTACTCTTACCACGGTCTTTGCACCAGGAGCAGTGATTCAGGGTGCTAATCGTACTGGAAGTGAATTTAACGAAAAATCAGGCACATCTCAAGCAGCACCTCATGTAGCAGGAATGGCAGCTTTGGCGCAGCAGTTGGCAATGCAAACTCTAGGTCGAAAATTGACCCCTGCTGAGTTTGAACAAATGCTCAAAGAGACTGGTGATACGATTTTTGACGGAGACACTCAAGATGATAATGTCACTAACACCAATGCCAGTTATAAACGTGCCAATATGTTTGCCTTGGCTGAGGCAATTTTACAGTTGCCCTCTTCTATTCCATTACAGGCTAATCCAGATACGTTAAGTGGCTTTTCGGCAACAGTGACAGGGACATCGGGTGATGACTCTCTTGCTCAACAGGCTAACGCTAGTAATACTGTTCCCATTACCATCAATACGGCTGACATCTTAGCTAACGATTTACCGAATAATAATTTGGTGGTTGATAGTGTCAGTAATCCATTTGGTAATTCAGTTGATTTAGCTGGTGATACCATCACGTTTATTCCCAATATCTTAAACCCAGGAGGATTTGACTATACGGCCAGAAACGCGACCACAAACCAGACCTCGAATTCAGCAAAAGTCATCCTAAACTTTGACCTCAATCTTGATGGACTAGCAGGTAACGATCTTCTCATTGGAGGAGTATTGGGTCGCGATACGATTCAAGGTGGAGACGGAAATGACACCATCTTGGCAGGCGTTAACTTTAATAATGCTGACACCTTTGGGGGTAGCGATACTGTTGCCGGTGGTCGTGATAACGATAGTATCTTGGGAGGTAATGGCGATGATTACCTGGACGTTGACGCAAGTCTAGTCAATTCCATTATTCCTGCAAGTGATGATGCTGTTCAAGGCAACGACACCATAGACGGTGGATTTGGTAATGATACTATTGGTCGTGAAGACTCAAATGGCAATGAGACTTACTCTGGAAGAGATGGTAATGACAGCATCGTTGGCGGTGTTGGAAATGATTCCATTTTAGGAGGTGCAGGCAATGATATTCTTCGTGGTGGTAATAGTGGAATAGATACCATTGCAGGAGGTGATGGAAATGACTCTATTCAAGGTGGAGACGAAACTGGCTCAGGGGACTCTCTAGTTGGAGGCAATGGCGAGGATACGATCAATGGTAATGCTGGCTCTGACTTGTTGACAGGCGATATCGGTCACGATAGCTTACTCGGTGGTGCAGGCAATGATACACTACTTGGTGGCGATCAAAATGATACACTGCGTGGTGAAGATGGTAATGATAGTATCCTTGGTGGAAATGACCAAGATACTATTGAAGGCGGCGTTGGTAGTGACACCCTCAGTGGCTTTAATGGTTCAAGTGGAGGGGATGGAACAGACCGCTTTGTCTATAATCTGAATGCTATTTTAGATCCGTCACCCACAACTGTAGGAAATATTAGTAATGTTCCCCCGGCAGTTTCTCAATCTGAAGCTGATTATATTCTTGCATTTGATGTCAATCAAGACCAAATTGAAATAGAAACTCTTGTTGTTCCCAATGTCGATCTAGATAATACTCAAGATCCACCCAGTCCGCTGTCCTTAACCTTTGGAGGTCTTCCGGTTAATGTTGGCGGTAGTGTTGGCTCGACTGTAGGTGCAACTTACATTACCGGAACTAGCGATTCTTTGATTTACATCGAGCGAAATGGAATTGCTGGTTTTACCAATGACGATATTGCAATGATGACCCTCGTTGGTGTCGCTCCGAATAGTCTATCAAGCGCTAATTTTTTAGGTACTCCCATTCCTCAACCAACAGTTACCTTAGAGCTGATTGATGGTGTAGCCGCAGAAAATGATAGTTCTAATGTTGCTACATTTACCGTGACTCGAACAGGAGGGAATATAGCAACCAATCTTAGCGTCAACTATACGTTGGGTGGCACAGCAGTTAATGGTACAGATTATCAATCGCTCAGTGGTAGCGTTACTATTCCTGCGGGTCAAACCCAAGCAGTGATTACCGTTACTCCCATTGATGATTTGTTATTTGATGGTGCAACAACAGTTGATGTAACTCTAGCAGCCAGTGGTGCGTATGTTCTCGGTACACCGAATGCTGGTCAAGCCACCATTTACGATAACGAAACGGTTTATGTTGATGATGCCTATACAACTGCAAATGCAACAGTGGAAGGAGGTCAAGCCGTAGTTGGGATAAACGCCTTTGACCAAATTAACCCTGCCATTCAAGCGGCAGGTGGTGATAATGCACCTCCCCCAGCCACCAATGCTAATCCCGGCATTGTCCTGGTAAGGGAAGGAAATTATCCGGAGGTAGTGTCAATTACCCGAAGTATCCGTTTGCTAGGCCCCAATGCAGGAGTAGCAGGAAATGCGGCCCGTAGTGCAGAAGCCAATATTACAGGAAGTCTAAGTCCCGCTATTACCTTTGATAGTTTAAGTCCAGACACAGGCCTTGTGGAAATTGATGGTTTCCGCATTGATCCGCCAGATAGTCAAATTGCGATTAATACCCGAAATGCTGGAAATAACACCATCATTACCAACAATATTATTGAAAATGTGACGAACGAATCAGCCATTTTCAATCCTATCCAAACGAATCCAGCGTTAAACCAGACCGAAAACTTGATGATATCCAATAACTTGATTCGGAATATCACAACGACTGGGGGTATTACAGATAGAAATGGTATTTTCTTGCTGGGTGTTACCGATTTAACTATTCAGAATAACGAAATTCAGGATATTACTGGAACCACTAGCCGAGGGATTAATGTTAGTGGAATTGATGGAGGAACTATTTCTAACAATACCATTACCAATACGACGGAAGATGCTATTCAAATTGGTAATAATATAGGAGGATTTACCACTGGAAATGTAACTATTTCTGATAATACGATTACCAATGCCAATACTTCTGGTAGTGCAAGTAATGCGGGTATTCGTTTGCGAGATGGAGCTTTTGGTGCAGCAATCAATATTACAGGCAACAATGTCAGCACTAGCTTCAATAGTTTAGCTATTCGAGCTGGTACAGGCAGTTTAGCGACTGTTACAGTTACGAATAATGCTCTAGATCCATTGGCAGGGAGTTTTGCGATCAATAACTTAAGTGGTAGTGCGCTTACTGCAACAGGCAACTTTAGTGATTTAGCCAGAACCACTGCTTTGGTTGCGGGAGATGTGAATGGTACTGTGACGATTTGATTGAGGGAAATTTCGTGCTTCTGTAGTGCGAGCATCTTGCTCGCTTGTCATATAGGGCTTTAACCTGTGCTAGAGTAGCGGAAAAGGCAACAGCATAAGGGCTATGGAAACCGCAGCCGATCGCCATCTCCTCTGCGATCTCTACGATCGCGACTATTACCTGTGGCTGGAAACTACATCACAATTATTGCGGAATCGCCAACTCGATCGCATCGATCTAGAGCATCTCGCAGAAGAACTCGAAGACATGGGCAAAAGCGAGAAACGGGCGATCGAGAGTAACCTGGAAATTCTGCTCATGCACCTACTCAAGTACCAATATCAACCGGAAAAACAGACCAATAGCTGGCGCTATACCATCTATGAACATCGCGATCGCATTCAAAAAGCCTTTCGAGATAGCCCCAGCTTGACTAACTATTTTAACCAAATTTTCGAGGGCTGTTATGCAAAAGCACGCCAGCGAGCTGCTATTGAAACCGGGATGAACATTGATGAGTTTCCAGAACTCTGCCCCTTTTCTATTGACCAAACCCTAAACAGCGACTATTGGCCAGAAAATGAAGTGTGACGTATACAGTCTCTAGGATCTCGCCTGGCTATAGGCGCGATCCCATTCTGCAACCTGACTACCAATTACCCATTACCTCTTACCTATTACCGCGCGTTTCATGTCTGCGAAGCAGAAAGCGCTGTAAAAACCTAGGGAGCAAGATGCTCCCACTCCAGCTATAAAAACCTAGGGAGCAAGATGCTCCCACTCCAGCTATAAAAACCTAGGGAGCAAGATGCTCCCACTCCAGTAATAAAAACTTAGGGAGCAAGATGCTCCCACTCCAGTAATAAAAACTTAGGGAGCAAGATGCTCCCACTCCAGTAATAAAAACTTAGGGAGCAAGATGCTCCTACTCCAGCTATAAAAACTTAGGGAGCAAGATGCTCCCACTCCAGTAATATCAAAGGATTAATAATTACTCGCATCGGGATAAAACTCCTGAAGATAGAGATCGAGTTCTGCGATTAGCTCTTGTACTTAACTTGCTTCAATCACTCTCAGCATAGTTAGGGTTTAGGATGGATTGGGTGCAGTATAGCCTTGCAGACTTTCCGGTTCAAAGGGACGAATGATCGTGGTAGATTCTTCAATTAAACTACTCGAACCTTGTACTACAATTAGATATTTCCCTTCTCGTAAGCGGTTGCGATAGGGGAGAGCGTCGCCACCACCGCTAATTAAACCGACACCACCGCCGACAAATAAGGCTCCTAATCCACCAGAACCCGCACCTAAAATACCACCGACAATATGATTGCCGATTTCTCCAGCCCAGGCAAAAGTATTGAGTCCAGAAATCACGCTAAAGGTAGCACCACCAAAAAAACCAAAGGGGATGAGCCATGTTGCCATCAGTCGAGCTTGTTTTTGGGCAGCTTGGTTGGGGTTAATCAGGCCAAACTCATCCGCACTTTTGTAACCTTTGCCTAAGATATTCACTTGGGCAGTGGGTAAGCCTGCTTTTTCTAAGGCACAGTAGACTCCTTCAGCTTGAATGCGATCGCGCAATACGGCAACTAGATAATTCATCGGCTCTGGATAATTGGACTTCACAGCATGATTAAAGCTCTTCCTATGATACCGGTTTACGCCTAAGCTGGTAGAAAGAGTCTCAAGAAAGCCACAATGGTCACGATTAACGAAAATTATCTCAAGTAATGCCCTCTAGAGATGCCATTCATGCTCAGGTTAAAGCCGCCCTACAACAAGAAGGGTGGAGAATTACTGACGATCCCTACGTTTATCTCCTATGGGGAGCGATTTTTGTTTGTAGACTTAGGAATAACTGGACAGTTTATCGGAGCCGAGCGCGGCAACTACCGCATTGCCATTGAGATTAAGGAACTGCGCGGCAAATCTCCTATGGTTGAACTCGAACAAGCCATGGGTCAATATACCCTGTATCGACTACTGTTAGCACAGGTTGACCCAGAGCGATCGCTCTACCTAGCAGTAAGTACCCAAGTGTACAAGGAGCTATTTCAAGAACCGATTGGCAAACTGGTTATCCGAGACTTGCCACTGAATCTATTGATTGTAGATGTGGAAACTGTAGAGGTAAAACAATGGATACCGCGACTCTAAGAGATATAGTCAAACAGGTGATTAGCCAATATGCTCGCTTAACTCCCTCTCACGGGGAAATTCGTCTAGATACGGTTTTTGATGAAACGCAAAACCGCTATGCCCTGATGCAAACGGGTTGGAGCCAAGGGTGTAGGGTGCGCGGTAACCTGATCTACATTACCTTGCAAGATGAGCGCATTTATCTGGAATATGATGGCATGGAGCAGGGCATTACCCAGGACTTACTCGATCTAGGTGTGCCTTCTGACCAAATTGTCCTGGCATTTTTACCAGAAGAACCCCTTGCTCTGGCTGGATAAATGCTCTTCCTATGATACCGGTTTACGCCTAAGCTGGTAGAAAGAGTCTCAAGAAAGCCACAATGGTCACGATTAACGAAAATTATCTCAAATTGAAGGCGGGTTATTTGTTCCCGGAGATTGCCCGACGGGTAAAAGGGTTCGCCGAGTCTAATCCGGATGCTCCGATTATTAAGCTAGGCATTGGGGATGTAACAGAACCTTTGCCAGAAGCTTGCCGCACGGCCATGATTAAGGCAGTGGAAGAAATGGGCGATCGCGCTACATTTAAGGGATATGGCCCAGAACAGGGGTATGCTTGGTTACGGGAAGCGATCGCCAGCCAGGATTTCCAAGGGCGAGGATGCCAAATTGATGCCTCGGAAATCTTTGTTTCCGATGGTGGCAAGTGCGATACCGGCAATATTCTCGATATTTTCGGCAAGGATAACACCATTGCCGTCACCGATCCGGTGTATCCCGTGTATGTGGATACCAATGTTATGGCGGGTAATACGGGGCCGGTTAACGATCGGGGAGAATATGGAGGCTTATTCTATCTGCCCATTACAGCCGACAATAACTTTACTGCCACAATACCCGATCGCCGAGTCGATCTGATTTATCTCTGTTTCCCCAATAATCCTACGGGGGCAACAGCTTCTAAAGCTGACCTCAAGGCTTGGGTAGACTACGCTAGAGCCAATGGTTCCGTGATTCTCTTTGATGCGGCTTATGAAGCGTTTATTACCGATCCAGAGCTTCCCCATTCCATTTATGAAATTGAAGGGGCTAGAGAATGTGCGATCGAGTTTCGTTCCTTCTCCAAAAATGCCGGATTTACGGGAACTCGATGTGCCTATACTGTCGTTCCCAAGAGTCTCAAATCCAAGACTGCCGACGGTACAGAAGTCACCCTCCATCAACTGTGGAATCGCCGCCAATCCACCAAGTTTAACGGCGTTTCCTACATTGTGCAGCGCGGAGCAGAAGCGGTTTATTCCCCAGAAGGACAAAGCCAAATTCAAGGCTTAATCAAGTTTTACCTCGAAAATGCCCAAATCATCCGTCAAAAGCTCTCCGATGCTGGATTAACCGTTTATGGTGGAGTTCACGCGCCCTATATTTGGGTGAAAACGCCCCAAGGACTGTCGAGTTGGGACTTTTTTGACAAATTACTCAATTTGTGTTATGTGGTTGGAACGCCTGGCTCAGGATTTGGCGCTGCGGGAGAAGGTTACTTCCGTATCTCCGCGTTCAACAGTCGGCAGAATGTGGAAGAAGCCATGAGTCGGATTACTGCCCAATTCAATTAATCGCTCAAAAGCCCGTATGTAGGGGCTTTCCGGCTGGAAATCCCCTACAGAAGATTATTGTAAACACACTATCGCGAAGTGCTGTATCGAAAGGACTTAGGACTGAAAGCCTTACGGGAAAATAGCGGGAGCATGAAAGCCTCCATCTTTTAAGTGGGGGATGAAATGCGACACGAGCGGTTTTAACCGCCGTGATGTTAATTTCTTTCCGTTGTCAATTTAGCGTTAAGTGCGCTAAACTAAGTTTATT
>NZ_JAQPOK010000039.1 GCF_030068445.1 Roseofilum halophilum BLCC-M91
GTGACTTGAATGGGGCAATAAACATAAAAAATAGGGCGGCAGGGCATTGCGTCCTTAAAGCTCGTGGAGTCCGACGCAATAGCGGGACTGCGAAGCGAGAAGCCCACACTATAGCGTCAGCTTAGTGTGGGAGTATGTCACGGATTCATCGATCCTCTTTTCTTACTCAACCCTGTGTTCATAAATCGGCATGGCTCTCAATCCTGTATTTATTTGGCTAATTGCTGGCTTTATCCTCTGCGTGATGGAACTGTTTACCCCCACCGCTTTTATTGAGCTACTCATGGGAGTCGGAGCCTTTGCGGTGGCTGGGGTGTCCTTATTGCTTCCTCAACTGGGGTTAGGAATACAAATTGGACTTTGGATGCTGTTCTCTTTGGGGTTGGTCTTAGGAACGCGCAAACTCTTACCCAAGCGGACTCCCTATAGTATTGGTGATTCCCAGGAAGCGCAAACCTTAACCGAAATTTTACCCGGTCAACCCGGACGGGTGTTATATGAAGGTAATTCTTGGTGGGCTAAGTGCGACGACCCCCAAGAGGCGATCGCCCCTGATGAAATGGTTTATGTTCTCCGTCGAGAAGGGAATACGTTAATCGTGATTCCCCAAAAAATGCTCAATTCTTAAAGAACTTGAATTAAATGATATGGAGGTTTTCCCATGGGTGAACTATTTGGTCTACTCGTTGCTCTATTTGTCGGGGGTAGTGCTTTATCTTGCATTAAAATCGTTAAACAAAGCGAACAAATGCTGGTAGAAAGTCTAGGAAAATATAATGGTAAAAAACTCGAACCCGGCTTAAATTTTTTAGTCCCTGTAGTCGATCGCATTTCTTTCAAAGAAACCACTCGCGAAAAGGTTCTCGATGTCCCGGCGCAACAATGTATTACCCGTGATAATGTATCGATTAGCGTGGATGCCGTCGTCTATTGGAAGATAATGGATTTAGAAAAAGCCTATTATCGGGTGGAAAATTTGAACGCGGCAATGACCAATTTAGTGCTAACTCAGATCCGCGCCGAAATGGGTCAATTAGAGTTAGACCAAACCTTTACCGCTCGTTCAGAAGTGAATGAAGTTCTGTTGCGAGAATTGGATATTTCTACCGATCCTTGGGGCATTAAAGTCACAAGAGTAGAATTGCGGGATATTGTCCCCTCTAAAGCCGTGCAAGATTCCATGGAGCTGCAAATGTCTGCCGAACGGAAAAAACGGGCAGCCATTTTAACTTCGGAAGGAGAAAGAGATTCAGCCATTAACAGTGCCAAAGGACGGGCAGAAGCCCAGGTTTTAGACGCGGAAGCGCGGCAAAAAGCAGCAATTTTAGATGCGGAAGCGCAACAAAAAGCGACGGTCTTAAGGGCGCAAGCAGAACGGCAACAATCGGTATTAAAAGCCCAAGGAACCGCCGAAGCCATGCAAATTATTACCAAGATGCTCAAAGCCGATCCGAGAGCCAAGGATTCACTGCAATTTTTAATCGCCCAAAACTATATGGATATGGGCATGAAAATTGGCAGTAGCGAGAGCAGTAAGGTAATGTTTATGGACCCTCGCAGTATTCCCTCTGCCCTGGAGGGAATGCGGTCAATTGTCGGTGATGCGGTGACTTCCTTAGACTCAGAAGAGGTGAATACCATGCCTAGTGAATTAGACCAGGATTTAAAAGCTATGCGATCGCAATCTTAAAGTAAGGAGTGGGAGCATCTTGCTCCCTAGTGCCGTGACACAGCTAAAAATGTGCATTAGCGTAGGGTGGGTTAGGCGGCTAAAACCTAGACTCTGACAGCAATCTATCAATCCGCCGTAACCCACCATTTTAGGGTTGTCACGGCAGTAGTGGACTGTTTCATCTAATTTGATGCATTAGAGGAGTGGGTAGCGTAGCGTGTCCGCAGGACAAATATCTTGCTCGCTGTTGTTTTCCCTAGCGAGCGAGACGCTCGCACTCCGGGAAACCTATCGCCCTATTTTAGCTTAAACAGTCCAGTAGAGTGGGCAGGAGGATAAGTGACATGATTCAACTTCTACAAGCAGAGCCTGCCCACCTTACCCATGGACTACCCATGGAATCGATTCAAAGCTCACCAACACCCTCTTAAAGCTCGGAAGCGGGTAACAGTTGGCACTGTTCACACAGTCCAAAAAATTCTAGGGTATGATAGAAGATTTTGAACTCGTAGGATTTTTGCAGACTCGTTTCTAGGTCATGCACGGGACATTCCGGGAGTATAATCGACTCACCACATCTTAAGCAAGTTAAGTGATGTCGATCCTGTTCAATCGAGGTATAGACTGCTTCCCCATTAGGTAAGGTGCGAGATTGGATCGCACCTTTTTGTTTGAGTCCTTCTAGAGCGCGATAGATCGTTGCTAGTCCGGTGGTTTGACTGCGACTGCGTAGTTCAACATAGATATCTTGAGCAGAGAGCGATCGCTGAATCTCTTTCAGAAGTGTAATAAT
This sequence comes from Roseofilum halophilum BLCC-M91, assembly GCF_030068445.1. GTDB lineage: Bacteria > Cyanobacteriota > Cyanobacteriia > Cyanobacteriales > Desertifilaceae > Roseofilum > Roseofilum halophilum. The sequence goes on from NZ_JAQPOK010000039.1 coordinate 2,466, forward strand.
TTTCTGTTGACTGCGAGTATACTTAGATTTCATGACCAGTATAATAATTAAAATTGTAATTAAAACTCAAGTATTACCCCAACGGAAAGGCTTTGTGTAATGCTTGTCTTGGTGAAATTTTCCTCATCGCTCGCTCGCCAACCAATTCTCTACTCGCCAACCAATTCTCTAACTGCAAATTGGGAATTTCTCTAAAATGATGAGCTATAGGGGTAGGGTGGGCACTGCCCACCCTACAAATTGGCTTGATAATTACGCTTTCGCCGTTAAGCGGGTTAAAACCTGCGTCGAGCGATCGACAAAAGACTTCATTCCACCGGAATCAAAGCCTTTTTGTGCCATCAGAGCCAAATCATAAACTTGATGACAAATCAGATTGGCTAATTCCGCAGAAGGGGAAGATCCTTCACCGGAAATGATTGTGCCTTGACTCAAGCGCAATAAATCTTGAATCAGTGGATGAGCGGTATTGACTAACAGAATATGCTCTTCGGGAAACTTCGCTGTTTCTTGTTGGAACATGGCGTTCATTTCCTGCAAGCGGCGCATAAATTCGGGCAATAATACCATGGCGGGTGGATTTTGTTCGTTATTATTGCCTTTCAAGGATTCGGTGCGAATCTGAAGTTTGGGTTTATTAAGGGCTTTCTCGAACAGTTCTTTAATCTGTTCGCTGGCAGTGGTATTGGTTTTCGGATCGACAATTTCCTTGTCGTTTTCCTTATCCAATAATTGCTCGTCAATTTCGGCATCCACGCGGGAGAATTTGACATCAGAATGCTCGCGCTCTAGGAAGCTGATAAAGTGAGGATCGATGAAGGAGTCCATATAGAGAACTTCTAACCCTTGATTTTGGTGAAGTTGGATATAGGTTCCTTGGTTGACTTCATCGGTGCAGTAGAAGACGCGATTTTCGTGGCGCTCTTTGTTGCGCTCTAGGTATTCTTTTAAGGTGCTATAGGTGTGTCCTTGAGCGTCTTTGTTGCTGGGTTGAACCTCTTGCCAAGCGTCTCCTTCTTCTGCTTGTACTTGTACTTCTGGGGTAGTCTCGGCAGTTTCGCCGTCCCAAGTGGTACGGTAGATGATGATATCTTCGACTTGGTTCTTAAATTTGTCGTCGTTGAGACAGCCAAATTTAACGAATGTGCCTAAGTCTTTCCAGCTCTTGATGTAGTCTTCGCGGGAGTCGCGGTATTGTTCTTTGAGGCGATCGCCGACTTTCTTGGCCACAAAGTCTGCTATCCTGCGGACGGTGCGATCCATTTGCAGAGCAGATCGAGATACATTCAGGGGAATATCGGGACTGTCAATCACCCCGCGCATGGGAAGCAGGAATTTAGGGATAATTTCCTCGCAATGCTCAGAGACAAACACCTGATTGCAGAACAGCTTAATCTGTCCTTTGGTGACATCCACATCCGGCTTAAGTTTGGGGAAATAGAGAATCCCGTTGAGCAGGAAAGGATAATCGGTTTTCAGATGAATCCACAGCAGGGGTTCTTCTTGGAAGGGATAGAGATAGCGATAAAACTCTAGATAGTCCTCATCCGTGAGATCTTGGGGAGATTTACGCCAGAGAGCATCCCGCTTATTAATTTGCTCTCCATCGAGCATAATCGAAACGGGCATAAAATCACAGTAGGTTTTCACCAACTGTTTAATCCGCGTCGGTTCTAAGTATTCTTCCTCTTCATCCATCAGAGTCAGAATAATGGTTGTTCCACGGGTGGTACGCTCCGAATCTTCGAGCTTAAACGCTGGGGAACCATCACAAGTCCAGTGAACCGCTTGCGCTCCTTCCCGATAAGAAAGGGTATCGATTTCTACTTGTTTAGCCACCATGAAGGAAGAATAAAAGCCTAGACCAAAGTGGCCGATGATCCCTTCTTCTGTGGTTCCCTTATACTTTTCTAGGAATTCTTCGGCGCTAGAAAAGGCAACTTGGTTAATATATTTTTTGACTTCATCGGCACTCATACCGATGCCATTATCGCTAATGGAGAGGGTTTTCTTCTCTTTATCAAGAGTAATCACGATTTCGGGTTCTCCGACTTCACCGGAAAATTCATCGGTGTGGGAGACCATTTTTAATTTGGCGATCGCATCTACCGCGTTAGAAACCAATTCCCGAAAGAAAATCTCATGGTCAGAATAGAGGGATTTTTTGATAATCGGGAAAATATTCTCGGTATGAATATTGATTGTGCCTTGTTCAAGTACAGTCGTCATCGTTGATAATAAAGGATAGCGAGAAGTGACATAGATAGATATTCTAATTTTGGAAGATGGAGGCCAGTTTGCCTAGACGACTGCACCGTACCGTTGATTCGGATCTCCCTACTTTATAGAGGTTTTGATAGCGCTCTTCTGCCACTCTCGGAAAATGACAGAAGACGGGGGAGGCGATCGCCGTTTAAGATTGGGGACGGATTTCACTACAAACTTGATAGAACGTGGTTACCGGAGGCTCAACAAACAACGGTAGCATCTTGTGTAAAATTTTTTCATTGGCCTCATTCTTATTGGCTTCCATATCCTCAATATGATCCCAGAAGATCACGGCAATTCCCCGGTCTGTTCCCGGTTCCTGTAGCAAGTAGGCTCCCTCAAATCCCTGGCTATAGGTGGCGATCGCCTCTTCGTACAGCTCTCGTGCTTCGGCAAACTTACCTGGCTTAAATTCACCTACCGCCACATAAGCATACTTGTAATTGGGTTTAAGATAATCTAAAAATTCACTCATGGTTTCGCTCACACCTTCACGCGATCGCTTAGTTGCCGTTAATAGTTTGCCATAGCTTGGGGAGGATTCATCCGGATTTGGGGACGGGGAGATTCCCTATTCCCCATTCCCTCCTGCTATCGACTGGGAATACCTAACTGATCTAAATCCGGTTCAATACCAGGAATCAGGGGTAGGGGTGGAGGCGCTCCGGGAGTGGGGGCTAAAGGTTGGCCAACCCTGGATAAATCGGGATAAAATCCTCTGGGTTGCTCGCGAGCTTCAATGCAATCACCGATCGCCGTTTGGGGAGTTAAATCCATATCCCGACTGATCCCCACCACACATTGGGCAAAGCGTCGGGGTAAGAGCGATCGCCGACAAGTCTCTAGTACAGTGCTGGCGATCAGATCCGATTCATCGATGCCATTAATATCAGTGACGCAACTGGCCAAATCTAGGGGACGGCGCACTTGCCGACAGGTAGACAAGGCGGCTGCGGGATCAATATCATCATTATCATTGGCAATTCCGATGACACATCCGGAAATATCCCTGGGATATAAGGCAGCACCACAAGCCTTAGAGCGCTCTGGGGCAGAGATTCCCATCTGAGCTAACTCATAATCACAGGTTTCAAAGCCATTGCGGGCGATCGCCGGTTCCGGGGGCACAAGTACAGCACTGAAGGCGACCAAAACCCCACCCATCAAAGGACTCAAGGCAGACATTAGGCGAAATTTAGGATTAGACATCCTGACAACTCCTCACAAAACACAACAGGGCCAGCAGTTGTTTCTAATTATTGCCTGAAGTGAGATTAGAAGCTACAACTGCTCTCTAATAATTTACAGTGGATAAGGTATGGAAAACTAAGTTTATAGAAAACAGAGGACACCTTAACCTATGCATTTAAGTGAACTCACTCACCCCAACCAATTACATGGCCTGTCCATTGCCCAATTGGAACAAGTCGCACGTCAGATCCGAGAAAAGCATCTACAAACGATCGCGGCTAGTGGAGGGCATTTAGGCCCTGGTTTAGGGGTGGTTGAACTGACCTTAGCCCTGTATCAAACCCTGGATCTTGACCACGATAAAGTCGTTTGGGATGTGGGTCACCAAGCCTATCCCCATAAAATGATTACGGGACGCTACAACGAATTTCATACGTTACGGCAAAAAGATGGCATTGCGGGCTATTTAAAGCGATCGGAGAGCAAATTTGACCATTTTGGTGCTGGACACGCTTCTACGAGCATTTCTGCGGCACTGGGAATGGCTTTGGCACGGGATAGGATGGGCGAAAACTATAACGTTGCTGCCATCATTGGAGATGGCTCGCTCACGGGAGGAATGGCCCTAGAAGCGATTAACCATGCCGGCCATTTACCCCATACACGGCTGTTGGTGATCTTAAACGATAATGAAATGTCCATTTCCCCCAATGTGGGAGCCATTTCCCGGTATCTGAATAAAATGCGCCTGAGTCCGCAGATGCAGTTTTTGACGGATAACTTGGAAGAACAGTTTAAGCATATTCCCTTCTTGGGCGAAACCTTTACCCCAGAGATGGAGAGAGTCAAGGAAGGGATGAAGCGCTTGGCGGTCTCTAAAGTTGGGGCCGTGATTGAGGAATTGGGCTTTACTTATATGGGGCCAGTGGATGGCCACGATCTACAGGAGCTAATCACCACGTTTGAGCAAGCGCACCAAATCGAGGGGCCGGTTTTGGTGCATGTATCAACGACAAAAGGAAAAGGCTATGCGATCGCCGAAAACGATCAAGTCGGCTATCATGCCCAAAGTCCCTTTAACCTGGCAACCGGTAAGGCCATCCCCTCCAATAAGCCCAAACCCCCCTCCTATTCCAAAGTCTTTGCCCATACCCTCACCCAACTGGCCGAAAATAATCCCAAGATTATCGGCATTACCGCAGCCATGGCCACGGGAACGGGTCTAGATAAACTCCACGCCAAATTACCCGACCAGTATATCGATGTGGGCATTGCCGAACAACATGCCGTGACCCTGGCTGCCGGGTTAGCCTGCGAAGGAATGCGGCCCGTCGCTGCCATTTATTCCACCTTCCTACAACGGGCCTACGACCAAGTAATTCATGATGTCTGTATCCAAAAACTCCCCGTCTTCTTCTGCTTAGACCGGGCGGGAATTGTCGGTGCAGATGGCCCCACCCACCAAGGAATGTATGATATTTCCTACTTGCGCTGCTTGCCCAATTTGGTGCTGATGGCTCCCAAAGATGAAGGCGAACTGCAACGGATGATTGTCACGGGTATTGATTATACCGATGGCCCGATCGCCATGCGCTATCCTCGCGGCAATGGTTACGGTGTGCCTCTGATGGAAGAAGGCTGGGAACCTCTGGAAATTGGTAAAGGGGAAATCCTACGCAATGGCGATGATTTACTCCTAGTTGCCTATGGTTCCATGGTGCATCCTGCCCTACAGGTAGCCGAACTGTTGAGCGAATATGGCGTAGAAACCACCGTGGTTAATGCTCGCTTTGCCAAACCCCTAGATACGGAGTTGATTCTACCTTTAGCCGAAAAAATCGGTCGCGTCGTCACCCTGGAAGAAGGCAGCTTAATCGGTGGCTTTGGCTCTGGTATCGTAGAAGCGCTAATGGATGCCAATATCGTGGTTCCCGTTCAGCGTTTGGGTGTCCCCGATATCCTCGTGGATCATGCTACGCCCGATCAATCGAAAACCGCTTTAGGATTAATGCCAGCACAAATGGCAGATTCGATCCGCGATCGTTTTTTCCAAAACCAGCCCACCCCCGTCAACGCTTAATTTTAGGGAATAGGGAATGGGGAATGGGGAATAAGCCATCTCCCCATCCCATCTACAACGCTTCTGGTTTGTATAGACGTAAACTCTGGAGGGAGACAGAGAAGGGGGGCGGGTTTACAAAATGGGCTGGTGAGTCTTCTAGTTATGGGGTTAACCCGCCCCTACAAATCCATTGTTTCGGCTGTCGCCGACATGAAAATTGTTAATTGTTAATTGTTCATTGCCATGACTCGGCAAACCCACGATCAATTTGCCAAACAATACCTAAAAGAACTGCTCGAACCCCTGGGAACCGTAGAAATTAGTCGCGAAATTCCAGGGGAAACCCTGCAAATTGACCTCTTTTTCCAACCTTCCCCGGAACCTCCCAGTAACCCTCCACCCTTGGGTTTACTCGCTCAACTTGCCTCTACCCCTTGCCTATGGGAACCGTTTCGCAACTGTCCCAGTAAACGAGAAATTAGTAGTTGTGTCCTCAAACTGCTGTACATCCATGGAGAATTCTATCGTCAGGCAACACGAGACAAACAACCTATAGATACCCAAACCTTACCCAATCTGTGGATTTTAACCCCCACCGTATCCGAAAGAGTTGTAGAGTTGTGTGGCGCTCATGCAGATGAGAAAAATTGGTGTACGGGAGTTTACCGATTTGCCGAGCTTTTCCACACCGGAATTATCGCCATTAACCAACTCCCCGAAACCCCAGAAACCCTCTGGTTAAGACTGTTGGGAAAAGGGGGAACCCAGAAAAGAGCCATCCAACAAGTGCTAGAGCTGCCAGATGATGATCCGCAACGGCGTAGTATTCTAGAACTCATTGGCGTATGGCGGATTAATGTACAAGCTAAAATAGACCTCAATCCAGAAGACCAGGAGTTAGTTATGGAATTAACCCCCGCTTACTTAAAATGGCGAGAAGATACAGTACAAGAAGGTGTTCAACAGGCTAAACGAGTAACGATTGAAACGTTATTGAGGACTCGCTTTGGTTCTTTGGATGAGGAGTTAGTGGGAATGATAGACAGCATGATGGAACTGGCTCTAGAAGAGTTGATTCCGGTCTGTATGCAGGCTTCTCGTGAGGAGTTGTTAGCCCGGTTTAGTCCAGAAAATTAATCCCCTGGTGTTCCCAGAAACCTGGCTTCTCCCATGTCTATCGTAGATGGTAAACTGCGTTAGGGTCTTAACGTCCCTATCCCCCTATCCCCTCATCCTCCGATCATGCTTACCGTTGCCATCCCCAAAGGGGCCTTACTTAAAGAAACGATTCAACTGCTCCAGCAAGCGGGCCTCGATTTTAGTGCCTTTCTGGACTCAAGTAACCGTCAACTGCAAATTGTCGATCCGACGGGAACCATGAAAGGGTTATTGGTTCGCGCTCAAGATGTGCCCGTTTATGTCGAATATGGACAAGCCCAATTAGGGATTGTCGGCTATGATGTGTTGCGGGAAAAGAAACCGAATGTTGCCCAACTTGCCGATCTCGGTTTTGGGTATTGCCGCATGTCTGTAGCGGTGAAGCAGTCGAGTCCGTATGAAGAAGTGCTGGATTTACCTGCCCATTGTCGAGTTGCCTCTAAATCGGTCAATTGTGCCAGGGAATATTTCCATGGGTTAGATTTGCCCGTGGAGATTATCCCCTTGTATGGTTCTGTGGAGCTTGGGCCGATTACAGATATGTCTGAGGCAATAGTCGATTTAGTCTCTACAGGCAAAACCTTGAAGGAAAATGGGTTAGTGGAAATTAAGAAATTATTCGATAGTACCGCCTATTTGATTGCCCATCCCTTAAGTTATCGCCTGAATGTGGAAGGGATCGATCGCTGGATTACCCAATTGCAAAACTCTTAAGCTAACCTCGATCCATTATCCATTATTCATTAATCACTTCCACAATTCCTTTTTCCCCATCAATGCGAACCCATTGCCCATCATGCAAGCGTTCCATAATGTTGGGAATATCCATTACTGCGGGAATTCCGTACTCTCGCGCCACGATCGCCCCATGGGATAGCCTTCCCCCAACTTCGGAAATCAATCCCCCTGCCTTACCTAAGACTAGAGACCAACCCGAATCCGTATAAGGAACGACTAAAATTGTATCCGCATTCACTTCTCCTACCTGCTGTAATTGATGCATTATTTTTACCCGACCTTCCGCTTGTCCCGGACTTGCGCCAATGCCCGATAACTTTTGCCCTTGCTTGAGTATAGGTCTGTGAGGAGAAGGGGTGAGTCTTTTGATGGGTTGATAGCCATAGACCACATAAGGGATAGATTTCACCTCTTTATCTTCAGCCAACTCCGCTTTGCGAGTCGCAATTATTTCCGGTATACTCTTCGCCGATCCGGAGATATCCGTATTTTCAGACAACACCCCTTGTACCTCCGGCAAAGTCAGAAAAAAGATATCCCCTTTACTGTGTAAAATAGCCGCCTCTATCCAGAACTTCTCTAGAGCCAAGAAACTCCAGCGCAACTCGGCCAACAATTGGCTATAGACTTGAGTAACGCGACCTTTAAGATTTAAGCGCACTTGTACAATTTGAATTTTTAAGCCTTTCGGTAAGGTTTTGGGGCGATCGCCTTTGATATCATGTAACTGTCTTAAAAACATATCCCTAACCATCCTCGGATGATCCCGCCATCGAGGAACGGAAATATCTGTAGCCACCTCACTCAGATACCCATAATCTTGCATAAACTCGTAAAGCTGATCGATAATATTCTGACCATCCGGTAGTTCAGACAGCCGACCAAATAAGCTTTCCGGGGTTTCCGTCTCCAAATGGGGTAACAAATGGTGGGCACAAGTGGCCAACTCTTTCAGGGCTTCGAGAGCCGCAACTTCCGGCATTTTCTGATAATCCAAATCCTGTTCAGAAACCCGAAAGACCGCCTGCCTCAAGGCGAAACTCAACGGAGCCAAAATACTGTAATAGGTCGCTCGCTTAAGAGTTTCTAAAATTAAATCTACTCGGTCTAAACACTCCTGTGGCGTTTGAGGAGATTGGCTTTTCAATTGCTCTAAGGTAGGGGCAAACCACTGACGGTTATCGCGCTCAAAATCCTCTTCTAGAAACCATTCCCGTTGCAACAGTCGCCATAATCCCGGAATCTGTTTTACCGTTGATGATACGGGCGGTCGGGTAAACTTGGCTCCTCGGGTGAGAAACTCCAAACTTTCGGGAGGCAGTCCCATTTTGCGGAAAATATCCCCTAATAAAGATGCATTAAAATAGGCAACAGAATGGTGGAGCGTGGCTAATTGATTTAAGTCTAAATTAGCAATTTTTGTGCCTAAAACAATGGCAAAAATATCGCGCCAGACTCCACAAGTGAGGGGCTGATTAATTGACCAGGTAAGGGGATGAATAAAACCGGGAATTACTTCTGCTGCGATTTTTCTGGTCCAAATGGGAATCAGGGTGGTAATGGGGCGAGTTTGTAAAATCCAGAGTTGTTGGCCATCATACGTCCATTCAATATCTTGGGGAATTCCGTAATAGTGGCCTTCAATTTGACGGGCAATTTCAGCCACTTGGTGAATTAAGGCGGGGGGAATATCTCCGTCGCCATTTAAGATTTGGGTCGTGGGTTCTCCCTCGGTTTCAACGACTAACACGCGGTAGGATTCTGGAGTCACTTGACCGGATACGACAAGGGTGGGATCTCCGGGAAGGGCTTCAATAATTACATCATCGCCACTGCGGGCAATGGGATCGCGGCTAAAGGCGACACCGGAAAAAACTCCAACAATTTGTTTTTGAATTAAAACGGCGACTTGGGTATCGGGGAGTTGTCGATTTTGCCGATAGGCGATCGCCTGGGGATTATCGGCCGATCGCATACAGGTGAGGATGGCTTGGTGGAGGCTTTGGGGGTTGGCGATCTGGGGAATACTGGTATATTGACCGGCGGCCGAGGAGTAATTGGTATCTTCTCCAAAGGCTGAAGATCGGACAATGAGAGGGTTTTGGGGGGAAGGTTTGAGCCAGTCGATGGCTGGTTGGGGGTCATCTCCAGGGAGTAAAATCCAACCCGGTGGTACAGCATAACCGAGTTTTTTTAGGTAGGCCAGGTTAGCGGCTTTTGCACCGACTTCTTGGGATTTGAGGGGTCGATCAAGGGAGAGAATACCGGAGTTTCGGGAAAAAAATGAGGGCATATTGGGGTTTGGGGTGGAGGAGTCGGCAGGAAGATCGAGGTCGTCGGGGATGTGTTGGTAGATGAGCGCAAGGGTGGCATTGAGGGAGATGGTGGCGATCGCCAAACCTTTGGCACTCGGATGCATGAGAATCTGAAGCAGGGGAAACAGGATTAAAATCCCATATTGACGGGATTTGCGCTCCCGGACGATAGCCAAACCCACCAGGGCAATCAGTCCCACAAGCAGGGAAATTTGCCAATTATGTACCACTAATCCCCAGGTGGCGTTGGTGGTTCCTGCGCCTTTGCTGATGAAGTAGCGCCCCAAAACTAGGGCAATGAGGGCGAGGATTTCCCACACGGGACTCTGGGGAAAGAGCGATCGCGCCAAGAGAACTGCACCGATCCCTTTTCCCGCTTCCGATAAGACGGCACTGATGCCGGCCACTTTACCCCCATGATAAAAGGCCGCCGAGACCGAAATATTGCCCGTCCCCAGTTGAGCTAAGTTTTTGCCAGTCAAGGCCAAGGTTAGCCATTGGATCAGGGGAGTGCCGCCGAGCAATGGACAGAGGGTTAAAATAGCCAGACCTTTGAGCAGTTCCATAGACATAAATGATCCGCAATGATCCGCGAGTGGTCGTTGATGGCGATCTTAATATGACAATGGGGAGATGGGGAGGATGGGAATAGGACATCTGAGTGTTTCCGGATCTCCCCATTCCCGTTTCTTTCTAGCTAATTTTGGGCCCTAAACCAACGGTTCCGGCATAAACGGCCAGTTCGCCTAATTCGTCTTCAATGCGTAATAGGCGATTATACTTGGCGATCCGTTCGCTGCGGGAGAGGGAACCGGTTTTGATTTGTCCCGCGTTCGTGGCGACGGCTAAATCGGCGATCGTGGTATCTTCGGTTTCTCCAGAGCGGTGACTGATGACGGAACGATAGCTGGAGCGAGCGCCGAGGGCAATGGTATCCATGGTTTCGGTCAGAGACCCGATTTGATTGAGTTTAATCAAAATGGCATTGGCGACGGAGCGATCGATTCCTTGCTGTAAGCGGATGGGATTGGTCACAAATAAGTCATCGCCGACGAGTTGGATGCGATCGCCCAATTTTTCCGTCGCCAGTTTCCAATTGTCCCAATCATCTTCAAAGAGAGCATCTTCCATGGAAACAATCGGATAGCGATCGATTAAATCCCCCAAATAGCCCACAAACTCTTCCGCCGAGTGGGAAGAGCCATCATAAGTATAATTGCCATTGTCGTAGAATTCGCTGGCCGCTAAATCTAAGGCGAGGGAGACTTGTTTTCCCGGTTCATATCCCGCCTTGCTAATGGCTTCCATGAGGATATCCAGGGCCGCTTGGTTAGAGTCTAAGTTGGGTGCATATCCCCCTTCATCTCCCACTCCCGTGAGTAAATTGCGCTCTTTAAGCACCTTACTCAAGGACGCAAACACCTCTGCACCCCAACGCAGAGCATCCTTAAACGTAGATGCGCCATGGGGGACAATCATAAATTCTTGGAAATCGACATTATTGTCTGCATGGGCCCCACCATTGATCACATTCATCATGGGAACCGGGAGGACATTGGCAGAAGGGCCGCCCAAATAGCGATATAGGGGCAATCCTAGGGTTTCGGCGGCCGCTTTGGCAGTAGCCAGGGAAACAGCGAGGATGGCATTTGCGCCCAATTCTTTCTTGTTGCTGGAGCCATCTCGGTCAATCATCAGATGATCGACCAACCGTTGATTGAGAGCGTCTATCCCCACCAGTTCGGGGGCAATTTTTTCTTTGATGTTGCGAACGGCGGTTAAGACTCCTTTGCCACCATAGCGAGCGGGGTCATCATCTCGCAGTTCATGAGCTTCAAAGCTGCCAGTTGATGCACCACTGGGGACTTGGGCTAACCCCATAGCACCATTGGCTAAATAGACTTCTGCTTCTACGGTGGGGCGGCCTCTAGAGTCGAGAATTTCGCGGGCGTTGATTTGGGCGATCGCAGTATCGAGTTCAGGCATAATCTTAGAGTTGTCCTTATTGTGTCTAGGGAACGTTTGTTAGAATACGCCATGGATAGCCAATCCGCCTTGAATTTTGGAAAGTATTTGGGATTGAAACTTGGAGATTAAACCATGCGATTTTTACACACCATGTTACGAGTGAAAAATTTAGAAGAGTCTCTAAGCTTTTATTGTGACGTTTTAGGGATGAAACTGCTGCGCCAGAAGGACTATCCGGGGGGAGAGTTTACCCTAGCCTTTGTTGGGTATGGGGAAGAGTCGGATCATACCGTTCTGGAGTTGACCTATAACTGGGGTCAAGACCAGTACACTCTCGGCGATGCCTATGGTCATATTGCCCTAGGGGTTGAGGATATTTATCAAACCTGTGACCAAATTAAGGGGAAAGGCGGTAAAGTGGTGCGCGAACCGGGGCCGATGAAGCATGGTTCGACGGTAATTGCTTTTGTGGAAGACCCGAATGGCTATAAAGTGGAACTGATCCAAACAAAGTCTTAGAGAGCTTCGGCAAGAGTTATATGACTGCCAATGTAGAGCAAGGGAGAAACATAACCCCCCTTCAAGCGAATGAATGGAAGCCCCTGCTAATGGTCGGGGGATTTTTTTTGATGGTCTGTATGGTGCTGGTGTTGCATCGCCATTTCACGTTCTACTCGTCCTACGATCAGGGCATTTTTAATCAGGTGATGTGGAATGGAGTCCAGGGGAATTTTTTCCAAAGTAGCCTGTCGTCGCAGCTTTCGACGAATGTGGTTCATGCTGGGGAAGTGCCAGAGGTGAGTTATCACCGGTTGGGACAGCATTTTACCCCGGCTTTGCTCTTCTGGTTGCCGTTCTATTCTTTGTTTCCGCAAGCGGCGACCCTATCCGTATTATTAGTGACGGTGATTTCGGCGGCGGGTCTGGTGTTATACGTGCTGGCTCGGCAGTATTTGGAGCCGACTCCGGCTCGCTGGATTACATTTAGCTATTATGGGGCCCATGCGGTAATTGGGCCAACTCTGTGTAATTTCCATGATAATTTCCAGTTGCCTCTGTTTATGTTTACGCTGCTGCTGGCCATGGAAAAGCGCTGGTGGTGGCTGTTTGCGCTCATGTGTCCTTTGATTTTGGCCATTCGCGAGGATACGGGGATTGCTTTGTTTGGGGTGGGCATGTATATGATTTTGAGCCGCCGGTTTCCTCGGATTGGGGCGATCGTTTGTGTGCTGAGTTTTGGGTATATTTTGGCGTTGACCAATCTGATTATGCCCCTGTTTTCCGATGATATTTCTAAGCGCTTTATGTTGGAGCAATTTGGCCAATATACGGAGGCAGAGGAAGCGTCAACCCTGGATATCATTGGGGGGATGTTGATGAATCCGGGGAAATTGGCGATCGAATTGTTTACGCCATTTTCACTGACGATTAGGTATATTATCGCTCAATGGCTGCCCCTTGCGTTTGTGCCGGTGGTGGCCCCGACTTCCTGGGTAATTGCGGGGTTTCCCTTGCTGAAATTACTCTCCGGTCAGACGACTTCCTTACTCTCGATTAATGTGCGCTATGCCATTGCTCTGGTTCCGGGCCTCTGTTATGGGACGATTTTATGGTGGTCTGGGGAAGGGTTTAATAATTTTTTTCAGCCCAAAAAGCCACGGAAACCCCGCTCTCTGACACGCTTCTGGAAACGGGTGTGGGCAATTTGTCTTAGCACTTCGATTTTTTTGGCGATCGCCGCTAATCCCAATCGCACGCTATACTTCATTGTGCCCGATGCCGTGGAGCCATGGGTTTATGTCTCCCCCCTCCAACAATGGCAAAGAAGCCGGGAAATCTATGAGATTATCGGTCAAATTCCCGACGATGCCAGTGTTGCAGCCACAACCTATATCATTCCCCATCTGTCGAGTCGTCGCGAGATTATCCGTTCCCCCTTTGTGTTTATTCGGGGCGATAATGGGCAAGTGGAAACAGTGGATTATCTGGTGGTTGATTTATGGCGTTTGGTGCGCTATCAACCGGCGTTTGATGATGATTTAGAATTGCTCAAAATCCATGTGGGGTTAATTAATCATCTGCTTGTCACATCCCAGTATGGCGTGACTGAGTTTATCAATGGGGTGATTTTAATGCAAAAAGGGGTTAATTCTGTTCCCCAGGAGTTACAGCAATGGCAAGAATATGAACAATCCATTCAACCGATTTTGAATCAACTACAAGTGCCATGAGACAGGGTAGGGGCGGGTTTCAAACCCGCATGAGACAGGGTAGGGGCGGGTATACCCTATCCTCCATTTCCCACCGATGTAGGGGCGGGTATACCCTATCCTCCATTTCCCACTGATGTAGGGGTGGGTATACCCTATCCTCCATTTCCCACTGATGTAGGGGTGGGTTTCAAACCCACCCCTACAAATTCATAATTCCCCATTCTTGTAGGGGTGGGTTTCGCCCAGATTGAGGACAGGCAGCGATCGCCTGATTAAAAACCAAATTATTTTAGATTATGATTATGGAAGTGTAATTTCCAGCTAAAGGTATTCATTGTTAAGGGTTCATTCATCGGGGTTTTTGTCGGCATGTCAATCCAGTTTAATATCGGAATTCTCTATGCCGTTTTGGCCTATGGAGCCTGGGGACTCTTACCCCTGTACTGGAAGTTATTAGAGTCTGTGCCTGCGGTGGAGATTCTCTGTCATCGGATGATGTGGTCTGCATTGCTATTGTTGGCAGTGTTGGCGATACAGGGACGATTGATAGAAGTGAAGCGATTGTGGCGATCGCCGAAACGGTTGGCTCTGCTCTTCTCTACAGCCGCCCTGATCTCGCTGAACTGGGGCATTTATATTTATGGTGTGAATAGCGATCGCGTTTTGGAAGCCAGTTTGGGCTATTTTATTAATCCCCTATTCAGCGTTTTCCTCGGCTATGTCTTTCTGGGAGAGAAACTGAATATTTGGAAAATAATCGCCGTGATCCTGGCTGTTCTGGGAGTCGGGAATCTGATTTGGGAACTCGGAGAAATTCCGTTGATTGCGATCGGTCTAACCCTAACCTTCGGATTATACGGTCTCATCCGTAAAGTTGCCGCCATCCAAGCCCTGGCCGGATTAACCGTTGAAACCCTCCTAATGACCCCCTTTGCCCTCGCTCTAGTCCTGCATTGGGCAAAAACCGGCTCAGGCAACTTTGGACTCACCTTACCCATCACCCTCCTATTTATCGGTTGTGGTCTAGTCACCTCCTTACCCTTACTCTGGTTTAACTTAGCTGCGAAAAAATTACACTTATCAACCCTGGGTTTTTTGCAATATATCGGGCCCACATTTCAACTGATTTTAGCCGTCTTTCTCTATCACGAACCCTTTACCCGCACCCACGCCATCTCCTTTGGCCTCATTTGGACAGCACTGGCGATTTATTCAACCCATTCTCTCCTTCAGGTCGTGGGTGCATCGAAAGTTTCCGATTATCAGTAATCAAGACCTCAAAAAGTTAGGCCTTTTAATTTTCGATCGCGGTAGGAATTGATCCTATCCAATCCTATTCCCACTCGCGATAGAATGGGTTGCATTTGACAGCTCAGATGAGATATACTCAACCCGAATCTGATTTACACAAGGATGAACGATCTTCAAACAATAAAGACCCGTTGCCCCAGCATCGTTGTTAAGAAAATATGCATTGACCATAAAGGACAAAAAAGAGGGAAGTTTTAATGGAATACCCAAGCTGTTCGCTTTCAATCTTGGTAGCCCGTACCGACATTCCATTTATGATGCACACCATTCCTCATTTGGTGAAGATGTGCAACTTCCCCTTTCGCCAACGCTTGCTGGCCATCGATACAGCCCCTCTTTCAGGAGATAAAGTCAATCGTCCTGGGGTAGGAACATTAGAGCAAGTACGTGAATATTGTAGCCAGTTATTATCTTCTGGAGCCGTCGATCGCGTGGTAGATATTAACTACGATCCAGACTACCGCCGTCAAGTTTATCAAAAACATTTGGGTAACGGTAGTATCCGACCGACCCATAATTATAAAGGTTATCCTATTCTAGGCACAATTTTTTCCCTGGAAGAACCAACGGGTGATTATCTTCTGCACTTCGATAGTGATATGATGCTCTATCAACAGTCAGATTATAGCTGGATCGAAGCCGGTATTGAAGTATTCAAAAATCATCCAGAAGTGATGGCCGTTCGTCCCTTATCCGGGCCCCCCACAGAAGACAAGAAATTTTATCAAGGCAAAAAAAAATATACAAAAGATCCAGACGGATTTTATAAATTTAAGTTTTTCTCATCTAGAGCGTATTTAATTGACCGCAAACGCTTCGATTCTTTACTCCCGTTGCCAGTCCTATGGCGTTCCTATCGTAATCAATGGCTCAATCCTCTACCGAGTCAAATGAAAACGATCCTCAACTGCTATACGGGTAAGGGGAAACTTGCATCTTGGGAAGTGATGGTCTCGCAACGGATTGAAAATAACGCCTATGTTCGTGCTACGATGGATTCGCCACAAGCTTGGACGATTCATCCGAATACGCGATCGCCAAAATTTATTGCTGCCCTACCGGAAATTATACAAGCCATTGAATCGGGCCAGTATCCTTCAACTCAAGCAGGGTACTACGATCTAAAACTCAATGATTGGTTGAATTATTTGAGTGCTTAAGCGATCGATAAATACTGTTTTTGGGGTCAAAATATGCCATTAGAATCCTTGAAAAATGCGATTAAAAGTAGACTACCCTGGACAAACAACTTAACCCAGAAACTCAAAGCAAAAACCTGGCCCGATCGCTCAATTGCCTGTTATGTTGGCAATAAACCCATGGTACTAGAATCTGATTTGCGAGCTAAAGGAGCCAGTGGATCGGAAGCTTCTATTATCTTTTTGACTCAAGAATGGGCAAAAAAAGGGTATCAAGTTACGGTTTACACCAATACTGAAGGTAAAGATGGAGTATATAATGGCGTTAATTATCAGCATTTCCGTCAATGCAATTGGTATGATAAGTTTGATACGCTTTTAATCGCCCGCAATCCAGGGTTATTGAATCTAGAGACTCAAGCTAAACGGATTTGGTTAGAATGGCAAGATGTGGCTTATCCGCCCAAGTCTTTTACGCCCAAATATTTAGATAAGTTTGATAAGATTTTTGCTAAAAGTCACTATCAACGACAGCTTTTACCGCAAGTGCCGGATGAAAAATTTGTGATTATTCCTAATGGGGTGTCACCTTGGGTGCTGGAAATGGGCGATCGCCCCAAAAATCCCTACAAGCTCGTCTATGCTTCGAGATATTACCGGGGTCTGGAATCCATGCTATCCTACGGCTGGCCGATTATTAAACAGGAAATCCCCGAAGCAGAACTGCACCTTTTTTATGGCTTTACCAAGAGGGATGAGCGTCCAGCACGGCTCCCTTGGAAGCAGAAAATGATGGAACTCATCGCTCAACCGGGAGTAATCGATCGCGGCAAAGTCGGATATGAGCAACTAATGGCAGAAAAAGCAACAGCCTCTATCCATTACTATGGCTGCACCTATGAGGAAGTAGACTGTATCTCCGTGCGCGAGTCCTCCCTAGTCGGTTGTGTGCCCGTTACCACTGATTTTGCGGTATTGGGGGAAAAATCCTATTGCATTACCGTTCCTGGAGAACCAGCCGATCGCAACACTCAAGAGGCGATCGCCCATAAAATCATCCATCTATTAAAAAATCCCGATGAATTAGAATCTATCCGTCAAAAAACCAAGGAACTGGCTAAACACGAAACCTGGAATAATCTCGCCCCTCTTTGGTTAAGATCTCAGCATGAAAAACCCTAACTACTAAGATGTTTGTAAAGGTGATTGTGTAACTATTTGTTTTCATCAAACGGTAATAAATAGAGGGGATCTTAATTGATGTTTATTTTTGTTTGTGCTATCATAGAGAAACAATTTCTGAAATCTTGACATGCTAAAAAAAATCCTAAACAAAATATACAAATCCGTACAACCTCACTCTGCAAAAAAACAGAAATATTCTAAGAAAGAAAAACGTGACTTTCTATTTAACACTTTACCTAAACAGTCTGTAGGAGCTGAAATTGGTGTTCATGAGGGAGAATTCTCGCAGCAGATGATAGAGGCCCTTTCGCCTAAAGAGTTACACTTGATTGATCCTTGGGAGTATCAAGACTCAAATGACTACAAAGATGCACTCTATGGAGGTAAGGTAAACGATGGGCAAAAAAGTATGGATGAGCGGTATGCTAGAGTTTGTGACAAATTTAGCGATTCAATTAAAATGGGTCAGATAAAAATACATCGTGGATATTCCACAGATGTTTTAGAAAAGTTTCCTGATGAGTATTTTGACTGGATCTATATTGATGGAAATCACCTCTATGAGTATGTAAAAGCAGACTTACAATTATCACTTCGTAAAGTTAAAGTTAATGGACTGATAACAGGAGATGATTGTTACTTAGGTGGATGGTGGGGAGATGGTGTCGTGAAAGCCGTAAACGAGTTTTCTGACAATGGAAGGGTTAAACTCATTGCAAAACGCTACGGCCAGTTTATTTTTGCCAAACAATCTTAAATGGCCTTCTTGAGGACATCTGTAACAATTCTGATTTCTGAACTAAGTGAGAACAAATCCTCCATTTTTCAACTGATTTAACCTTCTTGGCAGTGGTACACCCTATGGCAGGCTTAAGAACTTTAATCCAAAATAGAAAAAGTCAACTTAAGACTAACTATTATACATACCGCATCCACTCAACTCCCGATCCCTACAGCATCGCCTTTAGATCCAATCCTTACAAAGTCATTTTTATACTCGGTCACATGCGATCGGCATCCTCTCTCCTCGTTCATTTATTAAACAGTAACCCAGAAATTATTGGTTACGGAGAAAGCCATATTCGCTATTCCAGCGAGCAAGATCTAAAAAAACTCCTATACAAAGTTTATTCCCGTGTTGGAGAATTGAGGATGAACCATCCTTACATCCTGGATAAGCTCCTACATAATAGTAAGCTTCTGAATGAAGACCTTTTGCTCTCAAAGCATATTTATAAAATTTTCCTGATTAGAAATCCTCAGCAAACCTTACCCAGCATCTTAAAAATCAAACCCCATTGGAGCCAAGAAAAAACTGTCGATCACTATATCAGCCGTTTAGCAACCTTAGAAAGGTATGCAGAACAGATTAACTCTAAAGAACGCTCTTTACTAATCACCCACGATCAGCTTTTGCATCAAACAGAAGAGGTTTTTAGAGGGCTGCAATCATTTTTAGAAGTCCATCGTCCATTTTCAGAACAATATCAGGTCTTAAGCACCACAGGAAAGCGTGGAGTCGGTGATTCTTCAGACAACATTAAACAAGGAAGAATTATCAGAGATCGCTCAAATCCAGAATTGTTGATAAAACCATTTAACAACATTCAACCTTGTCTAGAAAGTTATAATAATTGTATTTCAACCTTATCCAAATACTGCAATCTAATCTAATATCAATGTGGAGATCCAATTTATGTCTCAAGATCGAGAAAATATTATCATTAAAGCATTGAAAAATCCACAAGGTGCTGTTAAAAGAGTCCAAAATAACATAAAAGACTATCTAGAAGAAGGCGCACACATCTTATCCCTACGTCCTTCAGATTCAACCCTCATTAACCAGAAAGAAATTAGGATAGTTGGTTTAATGAGATCCGGTAATCATGCGATTACCAATTGGATCAGGCAACAGCAAGGGGGTTCAATTAATTATCTTAACAATATTCCCTGTGACAAGAATCCCTATCAACACTTTTATGAAAGACACCTTATCTATAATAAGTACCCAAAAACGATCCGCAAACTCAAACGACAAGCTCAAGGAAAGTTAATTACACATGATTGTTTAATTTATAGTCATGAAGATTATAGCTTAGAACAGGTGACCGATCCAGAATTTGAGAAGAACCACGATCTCTATATGGGAAAAAGTGGAGAAAGATATGACGTACTGATTATTAGAGATCCTTTCAACTTAATAGCGAGTCGATTGAAGAGTGGTTTTATTGATGTTAAAGCCCCGAATAGAAAAGCCATTGATTTATGGATAGCCTATGCCCAAGAATATTTAGGAGAAACAGAGTACCTAAAACATAATAAAACTTGTGTAAATTATAATCAATGGACAACGGATGTAGAATACCGTAAAAGCATTGCTCAACAACTTGGTTTAGAATTTTCTGATACTGGTTTTAATGAAGTTAAGGCTCAAGGTGGCGGCAGTTCCTTTGAAGGACAGAAATTTGATGGTCAAGCCAGTAAAATGGATGTTCACAATCGCTGGAAAGTTTACCAAGATAATGAGGTGTATCGTCAGATGTTGAATCAGGATCGAGTATTTGAGTATTCGGAAAAAATCTTTGGTCGAATTACAGGAGTGGAGGCGTTAAGAAGCGGCTAGTTTATCTCAGTTTATTTTCAAAAATCTCAAAGGTTCTGAGCAGAGTAATCGCTGAACGGTACGCTTCTTCTGTTAATTCTAATTGTTCCTCTGGAGTATCCACAATCTCATCTGCCAATAACCTTAAAGAACCAATCATGGAATTGAGTTGAGTTCTCGCTTCATAGGAGGCTTTAGATAGGGTTTCATAGTCAACCCTTGTTTGTCCAGTCGATTCTGCCTCTTCTGTTTCTGCAAATTGCATGGAATGGAGACGATGATACAATCCCTGTTTTTCCAGTAATTCTTGGTGAGTCCCTATTTCTATCACTTCACCTTTATCTAAAACGGCAATTTGATCGGCATTCTGAATGGTGGAGAGACGGTGAGCAATGACTAATGTGGTGCGATCGCGACTGAGATGATCGATCGCCTCCTGCACGATACGTTCAGACACCGTATCCAGCGCACTGGTGGCTTCGTCTAAGATCAAGATATCCGGATCTTGCAGCAAAGCTCTGGCGATCGCCAACCTTTGGCGTTGTCCCCCAGAAAGCATCACCCCGCGATCGCCCACCTCCGTCTCCCATTGTCTCGGTAACTGCATAATAAAATCATAAGCATTCGCCTGTTTCGCTGCCGTTATCATCTCATCCTCCGTAGCATCTGGACGAGCATAGATAATATTGTTCCTCACCGTATCATTAAACATAAACGTCGTTTGACTCACAATCCCCATCGATCGCCGCAAACTTCTCAGCTCAAACTCACGAATATCCCGACCATCAATCAGAATAGAACCCTCCGTCGGATCGTAAAACCTAGGCAACAAATCCGCAAACGTTGATTTACCCGCTCCTGACGAACCCACCAGAGCCAAACTCTTTCCTCTCGGTAACACCAGATCGGCACTCTTAATCACCAAATTACTATGACCCGGATACGCAAAGGATATCCCTTTGAAATGTATTTTATCCTTAAACCCATTAAACGGAACAATCCCCTGAGTCATAATCGGCTTATTATCACGCCGCCAAATATCATAGGCAAAATCAACACTTGCTGACGCTTTAGCCAGAGTATTTCGCACATTATTAATTTGATTAACCACTGGCATCATCCGAAACAGGATAAATAGATAAGTGAGCAAAATAGCCGATAAACTTTCCAGTTGACTGGAAAAAAATGTACGACCTACCAGTAAAATAGAAATCACTGTCAAGATATTAGTGATTTCACTCAGGGGTTTAATCAGGGCACTATTACTTTGAGCTAAGAAATTAAAGTTCTCCAGCTCAAGCATCATATTCTTAATCAAACCAAACTCTTTTTGCTCATTCCCAACCGACTTAACTAATCGAACTCCTCCTAGAACTTCCAATACCTTAATCGAGTATGTTTTTTGCCGATTGGATACTTCTCTTCCCAACCGCTTAGAGCGTTTAATTACCCCTTGATTCACCACCGCCACCAAAATGATCAGTAGGGTAGAAATAATCGTCAACTGCCAAGACAGTGAAATGAGGAAAAACAAGAAAACAAACGATGTAATTAAATGGATCGTTAAATCAATATAGCTATTAACAGCCGTCGTCGTTTGTCCCGTATCTCCCCCCAAACGTTTTGTAATATCACCTAACTTATTTTTACTATAAAAATCAATATCCGTTTCTAGAAGAGTTGACATAATATCAATCTTCATACTGTTTGTGATTCTTCGCTTGAAGGCGGCTGCCACAATAGCACGCAAATAATTGACCCCTTCCTTAAGAACAATTGTTAAGATAATCGCAACTAACATCACCCCTAGTCGATACTGTTCGGGGATGCCTTCAAAGGGGGAAAAGATAAATTGAAGGGCAGGAGGCGCACCTCTGAGCTTAACTTCTTGTCCCACAATCTGAAGAACAACTGGAATAATCAGGGCGGTATTGACCCCATTAAAGATTGCGCCCGAAAATCCTAGGACAATATTTGCTATCAAAGGTAGAGGATATTTTTTTAAGTAATAAAATACAAAGTCTCTAGAAGATATTTTGGCTCTCATTGGCTTAACTCATTTCAATACAATCATGACCTTCAGATATATCATCCAAGTCCATCAAGCAAATTCGCTAAAATTTTTGACATCGCTTCAATACTATAGTTTGCTATACATCGTTCGCGGCTTTCCCGACCTTTTTCATTGGCTAAATCTAGATCGTTGAAAATCGCATTGATCTGAGCGGCAATCCGATCGGGAGACTCCGGATCGACCAAATATCCCGTCCCTCCTAAAATCTCTGGTAAATCCCCCACATTAGAAGCTAAAACCGGCTTGCCCATGGCCATAGCATCGGTCAATTTTAGCGGAAATTGGGCTAATGCAGCCGGTGTATTCCGTTGAGGCACGACCACTACATGGGCCGCAGACACCACTTCTGGCATTTTCTCGTAGGGCAGTTTGGGAATCTGAATAATCCAGCGTCCCCATCGCTCTTGCAAACGGCGATCGTAATCATCATAAGGACTACCGCCAATAATGACCACTCTTAAATCCGGTTGATTGAGTCGATCGAGTGCCAGTAAAACATCTTCAATTCCTTTGTAGGGTCGTGGCGCTCCGGGAAACATTAGCACTCGATAGTCTGAAAGTCCGTAGCGTTCTCTGGAAACTTCGGGATTATAATTTTGGGGATTAAACAAAGTCGTATCTTTACCATTGGGGACATAAACTCCGCCAAAACGCTCCTGTAAAAATCGGGTATGAACCGTCACTGCATCAGCCAGAGAAACTTGATTTTCCATCCATTTGAGATAGAGGGGATGATCGGGCATTCTCAACGCGCCTTCTGGCTTAAGAATATCGCGGCCAAACTGTTTTAGGCCGGGACGATAGCGCCATTGATCTCCCCCATGCCAACTCAATTCCCAATCATCAATGTCTAAAATCACAGGGCAACGACGCTGTAGTTTTTTCAGTAGGGCTAAACCAAAACTGGTGGGTTTAGGTCTTAAGGCGTATAGAATATCTCCTTGAATGGCTTTGAGTAAGGTTTGGGCCGAGCGGAAAAAACCCGGATAGTTGACACCTGGCACACAAACCATGGGATATTTGGACTTAGAGGGATCTGGAGGTTCGCCAAAGCTAAATCCCAGGATTTCTACTTCATGCCCCAGTTGAGTTAAGGCTTGGGCTAGTAGGAAGGTGCGGACAGCTCCTCCCCAACGGCCAGCTCCTGCTTGTGAGAGGTCACTGACGAGTAGAGAAATTTTTAATCGATTAGATTGGGTCTCCATCACCGGCGATCGCCCCAATACATCTGAATTAATACAGTCATCTTTGGTATCATTGTCTTCATCGATCAAGAATCCACTAATTTCAACCGTCCAGCCTGTAGAGCATCCAATATGCGATTAATTTCCTGCTTCATCTCCTGAGTCAGTGCCCTATTTGAGATCAGAGCCGAGGTAATAATCAAGTATTCTTTCGGTGTGAGTTGACCTCTTTCCAGAATTCCTTTAACCACTTGATGGGTGACTAAATTCGGTTGGCTAGATGGAGAACGGGACATAAGGCGTTAATCTAGTGAATTAGAAGGTAAACTGAATAAAACTGCACCTAATATCTTACCCTTACGATAGAAGAGAATAGGATAATCCTGAAGTTCAAGCGTATTATCGAGACCCTATGCAAGTTTACCGACTTCCTGCCCTTTCCGATAACTATATTTTTGTTTTACACGATCGCCACCTCAATCAAGCTGCTGTCGTCGATCCGGCCCAACCCCAACCCGTGTTAGAGTGCCTAGACCAGTTAGGAGCCGACCTAATTGCCATCCTCAACACCCATCATCATAGCGATCATGTGGGCGGCAATCAAAAGTTAATCAAACACTTTCCCCACCTTCAAGTTTATGGCGGTGCTGTAGACCGGGGACGAATTCCCGGACAACACTTTTTCCTCGAAGACGGCGATCGCCTCACCATTTTAGGCCAAGAAGCCCAAATCTTCTTTGTACCCGGTCATACCAAAGCACACATCGCCTACTACTTCCCTCCCACAGATCCCAGCCAACCGGGAAACCTATTCTGCGGAGACACCCTGTTTGCCGGGGGATGTGGTCGCCTCTTTGAAGGAACCCCAGCCCAAATGGTTAATTCTCTGAGCAAATTAAGAGCGCTTCCCGATAACACCCAAATTTGGTGCGCCCACGAATACACCCTTAACAACCTCAAATTTGCCCTAACGGTAGATGGAAATAACCCCAAATTACAAGAGCGATTCACCAGCGTCAAGGAAGCCAGGCAAAACAACCAACCCACCGTCCCCTCCCTCCTCGGTCTCGAAAAACTCACCAACCCCTTCCTCCGTTGGGATCAGCCCAGTTTACAAGCGGCAGCCAACAGCACCGATCCTGTGCAAACCTTTAGCCGCATTCGCGGTAAAAAAGACCTATTTTAGAACTTGAGACTATCCGAGAATTGCGATCGCCCCCAAAGTCCGATATAATGAAAGACTTTGATCCCAACTTAACCCACTCAAGAAAACCTAACTCATCATGAGCAAAAGAGTACAAATCGTATTAAACAAAGATGTAAGCAAACTCGGCAAATCCGGAGATGTCGTAGAAGTAGCCCGTGGTTATGCCCGTAACTATCTCATCCCCCATGGTGTCGCCTTGCGAGCCACCCCAGGCATCCTCAAACAAGTGGAAATCCGCAAAGAAAAAGAACGTCAACGGCTGCTCGAAGAAAAACGCCAAGCCCAAGCCCGTAAAACTGCCTTGGAAACCATTGGTCGCTTCACCATCCGTAAACAAGTCGGTGAAGGAGAAGCCATTTTTGGAACCGTTACCGACCGGGAAGTAGCCGAAGTCATCCTCGAAACTACCGCCCAAGAAGTAGACCGCCGTGGCATTACCCTACCCGAAATCAGCAAACTCGGATTTTATGAAGCCGAAATTAAACTGCATCCGGAAGTTACCGCAACCGTTGAAATCCAAGTTGCTGCCCTTTAGGGATGGGGAGATGGGGGAAATATTGTGCCCTCATCCCCCAACCCCTTCTCCCACAGGCGCTGCCCTGAGCGCAGTCGAAGGGAGAAGGGGAGTAAAATCCCTCTCCCGTGGGAGAGGGATTTAGGGAGAGGGCATCTCATGCGAAAATACTATATATCCCGTATCCTTCCCATATCCGAGTCCCGTCCCCACACCTTCCCATGGTCAGCGAGTCCAACCTCCCAACCCTTCCCGAAACCCTTCCTCCCCAAAACATAGAGGCAGAAGAATCCATCCTGGGCGGTATCTTGCTCGACCCAGAAGCCATTAATCGGGTGATTGATATTCTTCGCCCGGAAGCCTTTTCCCTCTCCGCACACCAAAAAATCTATCAAGCCGCCCTCACCCTGCACAACGGTGGCAAACCCACGGATTTTATGACCGTGAACAGTTGGCTCTCTGACCATAATCTATTAGACAAAGTAGGGGGTCAAGGCAAGCTGGTACAACTGCTCGACCGTACCGTGAGCGCGGTCAACATTGACGAGTATGCCAAACTCGTCATGGACAAATATCTGCGCCGTCAACTGATTAGAGCAGGCCATGAAATAGTGCAGTTGGGTTATGATAGCTCCACAGATATTAAGCAAATCCTCGACCAAGCCGAACAAAAAATCTTTAATCTCACCCAAGACCGGGTAAAGAAGGGTCTGGTTTCTTTAGCGGAAACGCTAACGCACACCTACGAAGAAATCCAATCTCAAAGTACCGGAGAAATTTTACCGGGTCTGCCTTGCCAATTTTACGATCTTGATGCCATGACGGGGGGATTTCAGCGATCGGATTTGATTATTATTGCGGGTCGGCCGTCCATGGGCAAATGTTTAGCCTATGATAGTGAAATTGTCATAGATGATGGTTCAGTATTAACCATTGCCCAGATTTATCAGCAACAGCAGGCTACACTTTTAACTTTGGGAGAAGATTGGCAACTGAAAACTACTCAACCTTCGGCCTTTGTAGATGATGGGATAAAGCCCGTTTTTCGAGTAACAACTGGTTTGGGAAGACAGATTGAGACTACACTCACTCACCCTTTTCGTGCCCTACCTGGATGGAAACCTCTGTCTGAGTTGAAACCGGGTGCGACTATTGCTGTACCGCGTCAAATCCCAATTTTTGGCAGCCAAACTCTACCTGAACCTAAAATTAAATTACTGGCTTATTTAATTGGTGATGGCTGTCTGACAGGGACAACTCCCCAATTTACGAATGCTAATTTGAGACTACAAGCTGAGTTTGCCCAAGCGGTTTCCTCTTTCCCTGGTTTGAAAATATCTGAACAAACCTCTCAAGGAACAAGAACCTTAACCAGTTATGTTGTCCGATGTCCCTTAAAAACCTCTGAAGCCAGAAAATATTTTGGTCAAAAACTAAGACAACTTTTACACGATCGCTCTTATTCGGCTCACCAATTGGCCAAAAAACTTTCTGTCAGTCCTTCATTAATTACACCGTGGCTTCAAGGTAAATCAGGGCCAAGTCCTGCCAGCTTTGAGACAATTTGTCAGATGTTTGCTCTAACTCCTTCTTTTTTTGGAGTAACGAGTTCGGCACAACTCTATAGCAAAGAGAAAAATCTATTAACTCAGTGGTTACAAAGTTTGGGCTTGTGGGGGAAAGATGCACACCAAAAAACAATTCCAGCAATTATCTTTCAATTGAAGCGATCGCAGCTTGCTTTGTTTGTCAACCGACTTTTTGCTACAGATGGCTGGATCAGTGTGTTACACAGTGGACAAGTTCAGCTAGGTTATACCAGTGTTAGCGAAACGTTAATACGACAGCTACAACATCTACTCTTGCGCTTCGGAATCATTGCTCGGCTAAAAAAACGGCAAGTTAAATATAGGTCAGAAAGAAGACCCGCATGGCAACTGGATATTACTGATGGGCGATCGCTACAAACATTTATTGAAGCCATTGGGATTTTTGGTAAAGAAGAAGCTTGCTTCAAAGCACAGAAGGCTTTACAGTCTAAACGATATCAAACCAACCGAGATTTGATTCCCATAGAAGTATGGGAAGAAATTACCCAGGCTAAGGGGACAGAAAGTTGGAAATCAGTAGGACAACGGGCAGGAATTGTTGCCAGTAATCTCCATGTCGGGCGCAGATGTCCCACACGCGATCGCTTGAGTGTCATCGCTGAAGCCTTAGATTCTGAACATCTCCAGCATTTAGCAACCAGCCATATCTATTGGGATACAATCGTCTCGATCGAATTAGTGGGCTATAAACAAGTTTATGATTTAACTATTCCCACAACTCACAACTTTATCGCCAATGATATTTGTGTTCATAATACCAGTTTCGCGTTGAATATTGCTAATAACATTGCCCAAACGAGTCACTTAGCGGCAGCGATTTTTAGTTTAGAGATGTCGAAAGAGCAATTAGCGCTGCGTCTGCTCTCTAGTGAAGCGGGAATAGAAAGTAATCGTCTCAGGTCAGGGCGGATTAGTCAAACGGAATGGGAGCCTTTGATTGAGGCGCAAACGAATTTGTCTGAGTTGCCGATTTATATTGATGATACGGCTAATACTACGGTGACGCAGATGCGATCGCAAGTTCGCAGACTGCAAGCAGAACAAGGACAACTCGGCTTGGTACTGCTCGACTACCTGCAACTAATGGAAGGAAGCAGTGATAACCGGGTGCAAGAACTTTCTAAAATCACTCGGCAACTGAAAGGACTGGCGCGGGAATTGAACGTGCCAGTCATTGCTTTGTCTCAGTTGAGCCGATCTGTAGAATCGCGTACCAATAAACGGCCGATGATGTCAGATTTGAGAGAATCAGGTTGTTTAACTGGAGATACTCTAATTCCCTTAGCTGATGAAGGGATTGAAGTTCCAATTCAGAATTTACTCGGTCGCTCTAACTTTACGGTTTGGGCAGTCAATTTAGAGAATTTGAAAATTGAAAAAGCGATAGTTACCAAAGTTTTTTCGACAGGAATTAAGCCTACTTTTAGTCTCACAACTGCTTTAGGACGTAAGATTCAAGCAACCGCGAATCACCCATTTTTAACTATTGATGGATGGAAAAGGTTAGATCAGTTGGACGTTGGCTCCTACATTGCTCTACCTCGGATATTACCGAGTCCAAAATATTCATCTATGAGTGATAAACATCTAGCCCTCTCCCTATATCCCTCTCCCACGGGAGAGGGACTGTCTCCCCTTCTCCTGCGGGAAAAGCGCCTCCTGAGCGGAGTCGAAGGGGGGTTGGAGGGTGAGGGGAAATGCTCTACAACTCATTTGAAAACGACAGATACTTTAGCCAATAGCGATCTTTATTGGGATAAAGTTGTTTCTATAGAAGCTTGTGGAGAAGCAGAAGTTTATGATTTAACGGTTCCTGGTTATCATAATTTTGTGGCCAATAATATCGTTGTTCACAACAGTATTGAACAGGACGCGGATCTAGTGATTATGTTATATCGGGATGAATATTATAATCCCGATACCACCGATCGCGCGATCGCCGAAGCAATCATCACCAAACACCGCAACGGCCCCACCGGGATCGTTAAACTGCTCTTTGACCCCGAATTTACCCGCTTCCGTAACCTCGCCAAACCCCACAATTGATCAAATCAACCCTGGGATAAAATAAAGAGAAACTCCCTATCCCCCACCTTGCCATTTTTCAAAGGCACGAATCCAGCCTGTAGGGGCTTCCCGGCCGGAAAGCCCCTACAGATTATCGTAAACACACTATCGCGAAGTGCTTTATGGAGGTAAGCGGACTCGAACCGCTGACATCCTGCTTGCAAAGCAGGCGCTCTACCAACTGAGCTATACCCCCAAGGAATTCGAGCATTGGTGAAGTCGTTCAAACTTAACCCACTCGATCTATTATACACATAAGACTTCATTTGAAAAGAGGTTGAGCTAAATTTTTTTTCGGGGGATGACCATGAGTATTGTTGTAGCGACGTTTTACCAATTTTTTCCCTTTGCCGATTATGCCGAATGGCGATCGCCTCTATACTCCTTATGTGAACAACAAGCCATCAAAGGAACCATTCTCCTGGCCTCCGAAGGCATCAACGCCACGATCGCCGGTTCCCGCTCCGCCGTGGATACTCTCCTGGCCAATTTACGCTCCGATCCTCGGCTCTCGGATCTCACCCACAAAGAATCACTCTGCCCAGATTATCCCTTCGATCGCCTAAAAGTCCGCCTCAAAAAAGAAATCGTCACCCTCGGTCAACCCAACGTCAATCCCAATCAACAAGTAGGAACCTATGTCAGTCCCCAGGAATGGAACCAACTGATCGGCGATCCTGAAGTCACCCTGATTGACACCCGCAATGAATACGAAGTGCAGATCGGTTCCTTCCGAGGGGCCCAAAATCCCCATACCGACTCATTTCGTGAGTTTCCCGACTATGTGAAAACCCATCTCGACCCCCAAAAACATCCCAAGGTCGCCATGTTCTGTACCGGGGGCATTCGCTGCGAAAAAGCAACCGCCTTTATGCTCCAACAAGGCTTTCAGGAAGTCTACCACCTACAAGGAGGCATTCTAAAGTATCTCGAAGAAGTCCCCGAACCCGAAAGTTTATGGGAAGGGGAATGCTTTGTCTTTGACCAACGCATCGCCGTCAAAACCGGATTAGCTCCCGGTAGTTATGACCTGTGTGCGGGTTGCGGTTATCCCATTTCTGAAGCAGATAAGGCTTCGCCAGAGTATGAAGAAGGGATCTGCTGTCCCCATTGCGGCGATCGCTCCCCTTATCCCCTTACCCCCGAAAAAAGGGCCCGCCAACAAGCCAAATCTCAGCCAAGCCAACTCAAGAAAACAAAGGATAACAAATAAACAGCACCCATCCCCCCACAAAAAAGATCCCAAATAGCCAAAGTAGAAACGTCAGAGAGCCTTTAACCTCCAGCGATCCCAGTATGGGAGTCGCCGAGATCAGCAACAGAATGAAAAAAACGCCAAACAATAACCACACAGAAGAACTATTCAGACCCATGATTGTGTACCCGATCGCCTTATTAATGCATACCCCAATCCTAGGCTATGCTTAACCCAGTGGGGATTTTTTAAAAGTTTACCTTAATCCGCGATTCAGTCGAGTACAAAACGTCAGGTTGGAAGCTATCAGAGGATTTCGGCAAGGTGTTTGGGGTGGCAACGGTTGCTGTTCCTCCCCAGTACACTAGCCAGAACTGCTCCAAGTTATGCACTACATTCCGATCCCCCTTTCATGTCCCCTTGCGGAAAAACCCCCTGCAACCCTTCCTTAATAGATCGGATACCAAAATTTAGCTAAAGGAAATACAGTACCATTCCCCCAAACCCGTAAAATGACTGTTGGCCATTAGGCTGTTGTCTATTACCTCGCGAATTGAGTAATAGGCAACAGGCAGTGGCAACGAACATAATGTCTCTTTGCACTCTAAAACTCAACAACTATGCCTCGTCGCAACGATATTAAAAAAATTCTGCTCCTCGGCTCTGGCCCCATTGTCATTGGACAAGCCTGTGAGTTTGACTATAGCGGTGTACAAGCTTGCAAAGCGCTACGCTCCGAGGGATACGAAGTGGTACTCATCAACTCCAACCCAGCCACGATTATGACTGACCCGGAGATGGCAGAACGGACGTATATTGAGCCGCTTGTGCCAGAAATTGCCGAAAAAGTGATCGCCAAGGAGCGACCCGATGCCCTCCTGCCTACCATGGGGGGGCAAACAGCCCTCAACTTGGCGGTGGACTTGTCTAAAAATGGGGTGTTGGAGCTATATGGCGTGGAGCTGATTGGGGCGAAGCTAGAAGCGATTGAAATGGCTGAAGACCGGCTATTGTTCAAAGAAGCCATGGAGCGCATTGGGGTGAAGGTCTGCCCCTCTGGGATTGCCAGCACCCTGGAAGAGTGTAAACAGGTGGCGACTCAGATTGGGGCATATCCCCTGATTATTCGCCCTGCCTATACCCTGGGGGGAACCGGGGGTGGCATTGCCTATAACCAGGAGGAGTTCGAGACCATGGCCCAATATGGTCTGGACTGTTCGCCCATGTCCCAGATTCTGATTGAAAGATCGCTGATTGGCTGGAAGGAATACGAGCTGGAGGTGATGCGAGATTTGGCGGACAATGTGGTGATTATTTGTTCGATTGAGAATGTTGACCCCATGGGAGTCCACACGGGGGATTCGGTGACGGTGGCTCCAGCCCAAACCCTGACGGACAAGGAATATCAGAGGTTGCGGGATGCGTCGATCGCCATTATTCGCGAGATTGGGGTAGAGACGGGCGGCTCGAATATCCAGTTTGCGGTGAATCCGGCTGATGGGGATGTGATTGTGATTGAGATGAACCCCAGGGTATCGCGCTCTTCGGCTTTGGCTTCTAAGGCGACGGGGTTTCCGATCGCCAAGTTCGCAGCGAAACTGGCGGTGGGCTACACCCTAGATGAAATTTCTAACGACATTACGAAGAAAACCCCGGCTTCTTTTGAGCCGACGATTGATTATGTGGTGACGAAGATTCCCCGGTTTACGTTCGAGAAGTTTGCGGGCACGGAGCCGATTTTGACGACCCAGATGAAGTCGGTGGGGGAGGCGATGGCGATTGGTCGCACATTTGCGGAGTCTTTTCAGAAGGCTTTTAGGAGTTTGGAGACAGGGCGTGCGGGTTGGGGATGCGATCGCCAAGAGGTGCTGCCTTCTTTGGAGTCGATTCGGAGTGGACTGCGCACTCCCCACCCCGATCGCCTGTTTGATGTGCGCTATGCTCTGATGGCTGGGATGTCTGTGGAGGAAATCTATGAGCTGACGGGGATTGACCGGTGGTTTTTAGATAAGTTTGAGAGCATCCTGGAGGGGGAGAGGTTCCTGAAGCGTACGCCTTTGTTGAATATAGATCGATCCCAAATGTACTCGATTAAGCAGCTTGGTTTTAGCGATATTCAAATTGGGTTTGCGACAGGTACTCCCCCAGCCACGGTGCGATCGCGCAGGCTGGAGTTGGGGGTGAAGCCCGTGTACAAGACGGTGGATACTTGTGCGGCGGAGTTTGAGGCGTTTACTCCCTATCACTATTCGACCTATGAGTTGGGGGAAACGGAGGTGATTCCTTCTTCTCGGCGCAAGGTGATGATCCTCGGTGGCGGACCTAACCGGATTGGCCAGGGGATTGAGTTTGACTATTGCTGCTGTCATGCCAGTTTCTCTTTGCAGGGTGGGGGGTTCGAGACGATTATGGTGAACTCGAATCCGGAAACCGTGTCTACGGACTACGATACGAGCGATCGCCTCTATTTTGAGCCTCTGACTCTGGAGGATGTGCTAAATATCATTGAGGTGGAAGAGCCGGAGGGGGTTATCATCCAGTTTGGGGGACAAACACCCCTGAAGTTGGCTCTTCCTTTGGCTAAGGCTTTGGAAAATAATCCGAAAACCAAGATTTGGGGGACTTCTCCCGATGCTATTGATACGGCGGAAGACCGGGAACGGTTTGAGGAGATTTGCCAGAGGTTGAATATTTTGCAGCCGCCGAATGGCATCGCTCGCTCGACGACGGAAGCGATCGCTGTGGCGGGGCGCATTGGCTATCCGGTGGTGGTGCGTCCTTCCTATGTGCTAGGGGGTAGGGCGATGGAAATTGTTTACTCGGATGCTGATTTGGAGCGGTATATGACCACGGCGGTGTTGGTGGAACCAGATCACCCGATTCTGATTGATAAGTTCCTGGAAGGGGCGATCGAGGTGGATGTGGATGCTCTTTCCGATGCTACGGGACAGGTGGTGATCGGGGGCATCATGGAGCATATCGAACAGGCGGGGGTGCATTCGGGGGACTCGGCTTGTGCGATTCCTCCGTTTACTCTTTCTGATTCGGTGTTGAGCAATATTCGCGCTTCTACGGTGGCTTTGGCTAAGGCGTTGCACGTGATTGGGTTGATGAATATTCAGTTTGCCGTGCAGGAGGAGACGGTGTATATCCTGGAGGCTAATCCTAGGGCTTCGCGGACGGTTCCGTTTGTGTCGAAGGCTATTGGCAAACCCCTGGCGAAGTTGGCTTCTTTGGTGATGTCTGGCCAGTCCCTTATGGAGGTGGGACTGACCGAGGAGATTGTGCCCAGCCATGTGTCGGTGAAAGAGGCGGTGTTGCCCTTCGAGAAGTTCCCCGGAGCGGATACCCTGTTGGGGCCAGAGATGCGTTCGACGGGGGAGGTGATGGGCATTGACTCGGAGTTTGCTACCGCTTTTGCTAAGGCAGAAATTGGGGCCGGGGTGCGGCTGCCCCTGTCCGGTTGCGTGTTCGTTAGTTTGAGCGATCGGGACAAAGAGGCGATCGTGCCGGTGATCCGGGAGCTGATGGAGCTGGGCTTTCGGGTGATGGCTACTTCTGGGACTCGGAAGGTGCTAATTGAGAAGGGGCTAGAGGAGGTGCAATCGATTTATAAGTTGCACGAGGGCCGGCCCAATGTGATTGATGAGATTAAGAATCACAATATCCAGTTGATTATTAATACGCCTTCTGGGGAGGAGGCCCAGGCGGATGGCCGGTTGCTTCGGCGATCGGCTCTGACGTATAAGTTGCCGATTATCACCACGATTGCGGGGGCGAGGGCGACGGCGGAGGCGATTCGCTCTCTGAGGTCTTCTCCCCTGGAGGTGAAGGCCCTGCAAGACCATCTTCGGGGTTAACCACCTCCCTTTTTAGGGAAGTTAGTTGGGAATAACCTCTGCTGACTTCCGTCAGATGGGATTGATTCTTATCGCAACTTACCGATTTCCCCGTAGACCCTGGTCTATGGGGTTAATGTTTAGAATAGGAAAACCGGGTTTTCCTATTCCCCATTCCCTATTCCCAGTGCTACAAATTCACAAAAATGTTGTAAACAATGCATTTCTTCATAAAGTTCCTGGGTAACCTATGGAGAATCACCTGTAGATAAGACTTCTGGAGGTAGTTCTTCCTAAAGTAGTAGACGTTAACTTAAAATAATGTTACAATACTTAACATAATAGAATTCCGGTAGAGAAAGACAATGACAAGCGAACTAATTTTAGTTACAGCCACATCTGTTGTAGGTCTTATCCTTGTCCTGAGTGAAACCGAAGGACTTGCCCAACGCCTGATTGAAAATCAATCGGAATCTGCCCCAGAAACGGAAGTTGTGCCGATTCCTGTAAGGACAGATGAGGCTTAATTTGCCCCAACCAATGTGAGTCGATTGAGAGTTCCTAGTTCTTGAACTAGCTATCCATTGTTGTCAACCCAAGACGCAGAGCTATGAAAACCCCCCAAAAACCTACCGATCCCGTTCGTGCTTATCTTCGCGAAATTGGCCGCGTTCCTCTACTTACTCACGAGGAGGAAATTACCTTGGGTAAGCAAGTGAAGCGTTTAACCGATCTTCAGGAAACCAAAAATGCTTTAGCCAAGGACACCGATTGCGAACCGAGTTTAGAGCAATGGGCTAAAGCGGCTGATGTTTCTGTGAATCAATTGAAGGCGGCGATCGCCCAAGGAGAGAGAGCCAAGCGGAAAATGGTAGAGGCGAATCTGCGTCTAGTGGTTTCAGTGGCCAAGAAGTATATTAAGCGTAATGTAGACTTGTTGGACTTGATCCAAGAGGGAACCATTGGAATGCAACGGGGGGTAGAAAAGTTTGACCCCACCAAGGGATATCGCTTCTCCACTTATGCGTATTGGTGGATTCGTCAAGCAATTACACGGGCGATCGCCGAAAAAGGACGCACCATCCGCTTACCGATTCACATTACCGAAAAACTCAATAAGATTAAGAAAGCTCAACGGCAGTTGTCCCAAACCTTGGGGCGATCGGCAACTATTAATGAGTTAGCCGAAGAGTTGGATCTAACGCCCAAACAAGTGCGGGAATATTTAGAGCGCTCTCGCCTTCCGTTATCCCTAGATTTGCGCGTGGGAGATAACCAGGATACAGAATTGGGAGAGCTTTTGGAAGATACTGGGCCATCTCCAGAGGATTTCACGATGAATACTTCTCTGCGAGCTGAATTAGAGCAAATGATGGCTGATTTAACGCCCCAACAACAGCAAGTTTTATCTTTGCGGTTTGGGTTAGAAACAGGTCAATCTATGACCTTAGCTAAAATCGGCGATCGGCTCAGTATCAGTCGTGAGCGTGTCCGTCAAATTGAACGGGAAGCTCTGGGTAAGTTACGCAAGCGCAAAGCGGATATGCGTGAGTACATCGCGAGTTAGATTCTCTAGCTGCTCTAGAGATCTATGGCCGCCTAATCCATTGATTCTCCCTCTCAACAAGCCTGTTACACTAGACAGGCTTGTTTTTATCTCTGTTCAATTCTCTACGGTAACCAGGGATATTGGCGGAAATTGGGCGGCCTTTTCTCTAAAAATGCCTGTTTGCCTTCCGCTCCTTCTTCGGTCATGTAATAGAGTAGGGTGGCATTGCCTGCCAGTTCTTGCAGGCCAGCTTGGCCGTCACAGTCTGCATTAAAGGCAGCTTTTAAGCAGCGAATGGCGATCGGGCTTTTTTGTAAAATTTCTTGGGCCCATTGAATGCCTTCTGCTTCTAGTTCTTCTACGGGAACCACATGATTGACTAAGCCCATGTCTAGGGCTTGTTGGGCGCTATACTGGCGACAGAGAAACCAGATTTCCCGCGCTTTTTTTTGACCGACAATGCGGGCTAAATAACTGGCTCCAAATCCGCCGTCAAAACTGCCGACTTTCGGCCCGGTTTGGCCAAAAATGGCATTATCGGCGGCTAGGGTGAGATCGCAGATTAGGTGTAAGACATGACCACCCCCGATCGCATATCCGGCGACTAAGGCAATCACCACCTTGGGCATCGACCGGATCAGCCGTTGTAAATCGAGAACATTCAGCCGAGGCACTCCCGCATCATCCACATATCCGGCTGTGCCCCTTACACTCTGGTCTCCACCGGAACAAAAGGCATATTTTCCATCCGTATGGGGGCCAGCACCGGTAAACAGGACTACTCCGATTTGGGCATCTTCCCTTGCGTCGCAAAAGGCATCATAGAGTTCAAATACGGTTTTGGGACGAAAAGCGTTGCGTTTATGGGGTCGATTAATGGTAATTTTGGCGATACCATCAGTTTTGTGATAGAGAATATCTTCGTAAGTTTTGACGCTTTCCCAGTTAACAGTCATAAATGCGATCGTACCTTATATCAAGACTTAAGGATTTTACCCCATTCCCCCATCTCCCTATCCCCCTATCCCTCTATCCCCCCATCTCCCATTTCTGGAGGATTAAGAAACTGCTCATCGCGATGGATACGAATTTGGTCTAAGCGCGGCCCTTCTGCTTTAATCACCGTCAACTCTAGATTTTCATAATTGAGGACTTCCCCCACCTCTGGGATTTTTTGCAGTTGGGCAATTACAAATCCTCCCAGGGTTTGATAGTCATCATCGAGGGGTAAATCCAGATTCAGCATATCGTTGGCTTCTTCCATATCGAGTTGGGCTTGCACCAGATAGGTTTGTTCGTCAAGCTGTTGGATCAGGGGTTCTTGGCCGTTATCGGGTTCTTCCGTATCGCCGATAATTTCGGCGACGATATCCTGAAGGGTAATTAATCCAGCCGTACCGCCAAACTCATCGACAACAATCACCATCGCTTGGTGCGATCGCTGCATCAATCGCAATAATTCTAATACGGGAGTATTTTCTTGGACAAATCGCGCCGGTCTTACCCAGGAGGCGATCGCGGTTTCTGGGGACAAATCGCCCTTAGCCAAGGGGCCAGCCAATTGTTTAAAGTTAATAATTCCCCGAATATCATCAAGGGAATCAGCCATCACCGGATAGCGAGAATGGCCGGTTTTTGCTACTTCATCGAGTAAATCCTGAAACGTGGCATCATAGGCAATTCCTTCAAGACTGGTGCGGGGAATCATTACATCTTCAGCCACCACTTCCCCAAATTCAAATACATTTTTGAGTAGTTCCCGTTCAGAGGCCTGTAGACCCATGGATTCTGTGGAGGTACTAATAATCAGTTGCAGTTCTTCGGGGGTGACGCGGGTGTGCCAGGTTTGACCAGAGTAGCGAATGCCGACGGAAGTCAGGAGAAAGCGGGTAGAGTGGTTGAGTATCCAAATAAAGGGATTAAAAAAGCGGGCGATCGCCCAACTGGGAGGCCCTAACACCCTGGCTAATTTTTCTGAATACAGCAGGGCAAGGGATTTCGGGCATAATTCCCCTAAAACGATCTGTAAATAGGCAATCAGAATAAACGCCAAGGGGATAGAGAGGGAATGGGTTAAAGTTTGGCGAATTGAAGGGGATAGGGGCGTATTCGAGATCGCCCCTTGCAAAATGGCTGCCATGGTATTTTCCCCAATCCAGCCTAGGGCTAAACTCGATAGGGTAATTCCCAATTGGGTGGTCGAAAGCAGGCGCTCTAAATTGGTGTGTAACTTTTGTACCGTTTGCGCCGGGACATCTCCCGTAGAGACCAATTGTTGAATCCGCGATCGCCTGACGGAGACAATGGAAAATTCAGCCGTAACGAAAAAGGCGTTAATCGCGATTAAGAGGAACACCCATAAGAGGCGAATGGAACTATCAGCAAGGGTTAATGCAACCAGATGAGGGGGTATTCCCATAACTAGAGTTAACAGAATCTCTGTGCCCATTTAGCGAACGACTGGAATACCAGAAACCTGAAGATTGAGCTGCTCATCAGGATAATCGGTGAGCTTCATCGACAAGTGTTGGGCATCCGCTAACAAAGCCACAGGTACGCTCACTTTACCGGAAAACTCTTCCTGATTGGGGGGAAGTTGGGAGGGTAAACCAGAGGTTGTCGCCATCAAAGAGCGGCCGCGATCGTCGGTAATATTCAACAGACTATAGAGAAAGCGCACCACTTGGGGACTATCATTGCGGATTGTGACATCGAGTTCCAAATTATCATTTTCTTGATGGGCAGCAAAGACCTCTAGGGTAACGCCTCGATCTTGAGCGGCGATCGGAAAACCGGGTAAGCTGATAGCCAGCTCCCTTGGCTCTACTTTCGCCTGCTTATAGGGTTCTGGAGTCGGTTGAAAACTCTGCTCTTGTGCCTCATTCGCCCCTTCACCCTCAATATAACTGTCCACCCGTTTTAAGATCTCCTCTTCCTTCAAAATCGGCACTGACGTTTTGCCCGTCGTTCCCGGTTGACGATTCACCATGGTGCTAGTGGGGCTAGAATCCGGTTGCGTAATCCCCTTGAGCGCTTCTCGACCTATATTAAACCCTAGTGCCGCACTAATAATCCCTGCACCAAACATCATCGACAGTAAAATTAACGTCAGCGCAACTGTAGAATTTAATCTCATTTTTGTCTACCTAGGTTGTTCTCTGTTTTAATCTCTTCAGTCAAGATACCCATCATCCGATTAGTGTACGCTAACTTGGGTGAAGTGACACGGAATTTACCCATTCCCCACCCCCTATCTATTCCCCATTGCCTATTGCCTCCCCCCTTGTGTTAAGATAATCCATAGGATTGAGATTGACACAAGATAATCGTTCACTCCCTAAGTTTACTCTGAGTCTATCAATCTCTAGCGCCCTTGGCCGATTGGGGAGGCAGCGAACTCATAATTCGCCTTCAGACTGGTTCGATTCCAGTAGGGCGCAGTGAAACCCGACTCAAACTCTTGCTGAGTTAAGGTCGGGTTTCTTTGTTGATTCACCATATATCTCCTAGAAAATGGCTGCACCTTGAGAGCTTAGAAGAGCTGAGGTTCGGGGGCAGGAGGCGGTGGAGGAGCAGGAGGTAAGGGAGCAGCCGGAGGACGAGAAAAGGGCACAAACGGAGTAGGCGCAGGGGGAATCGGATTGGGTTCTACGGATGCACTCGGAGAAACCACCAAGTTTTGATCGAAGGGGTTATACAAGTCTTC
This sequence comes from Roseofilum halophilum BLCC-M91, assembly GCF_030068445.1. Classification (GTDB taxonomy): domain Bacteria; phylum Cyanobacteriota; class Cyanobacteriia; order Cyanobacteriales; family Desertifilaceae; genus Roseofilum; species Roseofilum halophilum. The sequence continues at coordinate 41,561 of NZ_JAQPOK010000039.1, forward strand.
GGTACGAACAATAGGCGTGCTGGTATTTTGAACGTCGGTAATGTTTTTGTAGAGGATATGAACCAGTTGGGCGCTCCGCCGAGTGTTATGCTCGGAAAATCGGGGCAACCCTAAAAAGTTTTGGATTTGACCGAAAAACGATCGCTGATAAAAGTAGTCTCCACTATTGCTATAGTAGGCTGCATCAAAAAGTTCGGGAATCGATTGGTAAACTACGGCTTGATCGGGCAGTACCGGGTTGGGATCGGCACTAAACTGGGCATTGGCTTTAGGCGCTAGGGTTCCAACCCCTAGGGAAATTAGCAAACACAGGGAACTTAGAGTTTTGAGTCGAGTTAGCATGTTGACTACTCCTCACTATTTTTAGACCATCATAAACTAGGGAAGAAAGAATGGGGAATACTGTCTTCTGATAAAGTATGATCGCAGAGGAAAGAGGAAGGGCAGTTATGGACGATTTTGCGCTACGCCAAGAGTTACTGGATCTATTTTGTCAATTGGCTTATCAAGAGGGAGATTTTTTGCTCTCTTCGGGCCAAAAAAGTTCTTACTATATCAACAGTAAACCGGTTACCCTCCACCCCCAGGGAGCGGTGGCTGTGGGTCAATTATTGTTAAGGCAGTTACCGGAAGAGGTACAAGCCGTAGCGGGTTTAACCTTGGGAGCTGATCCCATTGTTACAGCCGTTAGTGTGGTTTCTGCTTATGAAGAGCGCCCGATCTCGGCGTTAATTGTGCGTAAGGAAGCGAAAGGGCATGGAACCCAGGCTTATATTGAGGGGCCAACTTTACCCCAGGGTGCTAAAGTTGTGGTTTTAGAAGATGTGGTGACGACGGGACAGTCGGCGATGAAAGCGGTGGAACGGTTGCGGGCTGTGGGGTACGAGGTGAACCAGGTGATGGCATTGGTCGATCGCCTCCAGGGAGGTGCAGAGTTTTATCAGTCCATGGGTTTGAAGTTTGACGCTCTGTTTACGATTCAGGATGTACAACAGCGCTATCAACAGAGAGGCAATGGGCAATAGGGATGGGTTAAGATCGAGGCAAAATTCTGATTGGATGAGGTGTTTTATGGTGCTAGTGACAACGACAGATAGTTTAGATGGATATCAGATTACCAGAAAATTGGGTTTAAAGCCCCGCCCTTCCAGGGCGGCTTTTTCGGCTTTCCTGTGTTATGATAATACCATGAAAACCCTAAAGTTTAAGCTATACAAACCTAAACGAAATAAAATATAAAATCAGTTGGGGCATCAACTGATTCGTTAGGCGATGTCAGACAGTCCCAGACTGCTATTGCTGTTTGAGCGGAGAATCCCCACGCCTTTAGGCTGGGGAGTATTGTAAAGTTTAATTAAAAATATAGTTAAACAGAGTTATGTATAGTAAATTATAGTCACTGCATCGATCTGACTCGGCCAAAAAAGCAGGAGTCGGAAAGATAGCATAGATTGATTGAGATGTAAATGTGTTCAAGAC
>NZ_JAQPOK010000040.1 GCF_030068445.1 Roseofilum halophilum BLCC-M91
AAATACGGTGAAAAACCCGATAACTGGGAGGCATCTGGAAAACGCATTAAACGAGGTTTATATCAATCTGCTGCGGGTTATTTGATAAATGCCGATTGTAACGGTGCAGCAAATATTCTCAGAAAAGTATCTGGAAGGCTCAAGATTAACTTAAGCCAACTAAGTAGAGGCGCTTTGATTACGCCTTTAAGAGTTCATTTTTGGACTTCTTAAGAATCTGCGCGTCTTTAGACCGCAGAGTTTCAAAAGAGTCTGACGATTTCTTGAGCTTGAGTTAACCTCCCCGATCCTCTGAGAAGGTTAATTAAGTTTAGTGAAGCCCCCGCTATACCGTCAGGTTAGCGGTGGGAGTATGTCACATTTTCAATACTATATTAAAGTCAGGTTGAGGGCTGGAATTTATCTAAAATCCAGCCTTCCTTTATCTGCATCTAAGCAGACCGTAGCACCAACGGGTAAGGCTCCATTTTCGCCATCATGGCCAAAGGGTAAATCCGAGATAATGGGAATACCCAAATCTGAGAGGCGATCGCCTAAAACCTCTTCTAGGGTTAAACTCGGTCGTCCTTGGGGAGGTTCGCATTGACTAAACCGACCCAGGGCAATGCCTTGAACTTGGCTTAAAAGACCACTCATCCGCCACTGCGTCAGCATCCGATCGAGTCGATAAGGCATTTCTCCCACATCTTCCCAGGCTAAAATCACCCCACGAACATGAGGTTGTAGGGGAGTCCCCAGTAGATGAGTCGCAACCGTTAAATTACCCGGCAGTAAGATTCCTTCTGTGACTCCCCCTCCCCATCCTTGACCGTGTAGAGGGGCTAGGGGTTCTCCACGCACAGCACGCCATAACCGATCCTGTGACCATGGGGGTTCTTGGGAGAGAGTAGTGAGTAAAGGAGCGTGGATGCCTCCCCCCACACCTTGGTGAAATTGGCTCCATAACAATCCGGTAATATCGGAAAACCCGATTAACCATTTGGGGTATTCTTTCCAAGGTAAATCCTCGATCCAGGGTTCTAAGAGTCGGGTGGTTCCGTAGCCTCCACGCACGCATAAAATCCCCCGACAATGGGGATCGTGGAGAGCGTCGAGTAACTGAGCGCGGCGATCGCCATCTTTTCCCCCTAGATACCCCCATTGGTCATCAATTCTTTCATCCACCTTAACCTGATATCCCTGTTGTTTCCACAGTTCCAGTCCAGCTTGAAAACGCTGCTTTTCTTGCAACGGGCCACTTGGAGCAATGACCGTTAATCGATCTCCGACTTGCAGGGGAGGAGGGAGCGCTAAAGCCAGGGGCATCATCTTAAAAACACGATAACCAAGATTTACCCTGTCTAGGATACCGTTATTTACGAAAGTAATCCCCCAGTTGTCCCCAACTGGAGGAGTTCATCAGGGTGCATCTACCATTTCTGTATACTCTCTGATTTTGATGTCATCCGGAAGGAGATCAGACCCCTCATGGATCAATTCACCTTTTGGGGTATGATTGATCTTTGATCCTAATACCCTTTTGAGAAGAGTTTAGAGCATCGGGTAACGTATAAGGAAAAATAAAGTCTTTTGCTTTATGATTAAGAAAATTCAGTCGATCGCCTTTTGATCTATGAGCGAAACCATTTTTAGTAAGATTATCAGTAAGGAAATTCCGGCGGATATTGTCTATGAAGATGACCTTTGTCTCGCCTTTAACGATATTTCTCCCCAAGCTCCCACTCACATTCTGGTGATTCCCAAAAAGCCTATTCCCAAATTAGCGGATGCTGAATCTCAAGATCATGCCTTGATGGGTCATTTGTTACTCACCGTTAAACGGGTAGCAGAGCAAGCGGGACTGACCAATGGATATCGCGTTGTCATTAACACCGGAGAAGACGGAGGACAAACCGTCGATCATCTGCACCTGCATATCCTTGGAGGACGGTCACTGGCTTGGCCTCCGGGCTAGTTGCCCTCATCCCCCAGCCCCCTTCGGCTTCGCTCAGGGCAAGCCTTCTCCCACGGGAGAAGGGGAGAAAGAAATCTCTCTTAGCAACGGACAATATAGCGCTTCGCGCTAGGGAATAGGGAATGGGGAATGGGGAATGGGGTTGTGGTACATGGCTTTGAGCCTTTAAGACTGTACTCCGTTACAGCGCTTTGCGCTGTAATTGTTAATTGTTAATTGTTAATTGTTAATTGTCTATCGTCCTAATAAATTGGTAATGCCCTCACAGCCTCCGGGAATGGTTTGTCGGGAAGCTTCGCCACACCAAGAACAGCAATAATAGCGCTGCTCTTCCGAGAGTTCCTGAACACCAGAAAGGTCGGCATTTTCGAGGACTGCACCGGTATGTTCTCCGGTTTTATAATTGGGAGGATGCTGGCGATCGCGGGGAGTAGCCGTTTGGGCCGAGCCATAAAACAACCGGGTTCCTCTCAAGTCAGCCCCGGCTAAATTGGCTTGATATAAGACAGTTCGGGATAAATTAGCCTTAGTTAAATCCGCATTTCTGAGATCCGTGCGGACTAAATAAGCCTCACTTAAATCCGTCCATCGCAGGTCAGTCCTGACTAAATTGGCTCCAGCTAACATCACCCCTAAATTAATTACCCGAATTCCATTGAGGCGGTCTTCCTGATATCCCCCTCGACCATCAAAAATGGGTCGTCCCAAATGATAATCCCGGCGTAAAGGAGTGAGTAAATTAGATTGGGACAAAAAGCGAATCACTTTAGCTTTTCCGGCCGCATTCACACTGCTGAGAATCGCGGCAGTTCGTCCTTCGGCAAAACAGCGCTCTTGGGGCCAATCTTCTAACATGCCCTCGTCATCTAGGGCGAGTTCAGAAATCCCCTGGAAAAAGGCATCAATGGTTTGTTGTTGGGTAATGGTATTTTGCTGAATGGTTAAATCCTTGGAAATCACATATTGTCGCCAGGAAATATAAACGGCCAAAATAGCGATCATGATTTGTCCGACAGCGCCTACCCATTCAGCCCAAGAGCCAAATTCATCCCATTTAGCTTTATTGAGCCAGTTGCCAATGGTGCGATAAAGCCCTAAATAATTGAGCAGTCCGGCCAGGGAAATCAGTAAACCGATGAATCCGATTAATTGCGATCGCTGTCCGGGAGTCAAATCTTTCAGCGTCCCAGCTAAGGTGGGCCAGACTAACCGCAGGGCGATCGCAAAGGCAACCCCTGCCCCAGAAATCCCCATCCAGAGATTATTCAGGGATAATCCCACAAACATGACGGCGATCGCCACCACCATAATCCAATCCCCGGATGGGGGCGGTTTGTTTGACCAACCCTCTGGATTCAACTCTGAAGGTTCTAGAGTCGAGGGCGGTTTTTCCAGGGAATGACGGGGTTTCCCTTGGGAAGTAGGGGAAAGGGGAGAAGACGACGCAAGGCGATCGGGCATCATATCAGAAAAATTTGCCAAGGATAATGAAGGACATGCCATCCTAAAATAAAGAGATAGCGGGCACTCTTCAGACATGATACTGAAAAATAAGTGGACGATTACTTCTGTGTTGAGCCTCTTGGGTATCCTAGGATTATCCGCTTGTGGATCGAGGCTTCCTGAATGTACAGATCGGTTAGGATGTGTCACCGTTGGCCCTGATGAACCCATTGAACTAGGCGTACTGCAAACCTTGAGTGGAAATATGGCCCCGGTTGGCAATACCCAGTTAAATAGCATCGAGTTAGCCATCCAACAACGGGGTGCTGAACTTTTGGGCCATCCCCTCGTATTGCACCAGCAAGATGAACTCTGTAGTGAGGAAGGGGGAGGAAATGGCGCGTTGAAATTGGCTGCCAATCCCCAGATTATCGCGGTATGGGGCACAACCTGTTCTAATGCAGCCACCCAAGCGAGTCAAATTCTCTCCAAAGCGGGACGGGTGATGGTCTCAGCCACCAATACTGCTCCTTCCTTAACCTCGATCGGTTCTAAAGCAGCCAGTGATTGGTATGTGGGGTATTTCCGCACTGCCTATAATGGGGCGAAGGCGGGGAAAGTGGCGGCTCAATTTGCCATTGAAGAGTTAAGGGTGAAAAGGGCGGCAACGCTCAATGATGGGGATGCCTTTACCCAGGGCTTAAGTCAATCCTTTGAAGAGGCCTTTAGTGAATTGGGAGGTGAGGTGGTGTTAAGGGGGGCAGTGAATAAGGGCGATCGCAACATGAAGCCGATTTTAAGGTCGATTGCTGCATCACAGAGTCAAATTTTGTTTATGCCCCTTTTCCCCGCAGAAGCAACGGAGTTACTGCACCAATTGAGGCAGATGCCCGATTTATCGAACTTAATTTTAATGACTGGAGACTCTCTGCAAAGCGATCGGGTGTTAAGGGCGATCGGTGAAGATGGAGTAGGATTATATTTTGTTACCTTTTCTTGGCCCGATCAGGAGGCTTTGGCCGAACTCGACCAGGCCTATGAAAGTGAGTATGGTTACCCTCCAGAGCATCCTTATTATAGTTTTGCCTATGATGCGGCTAATATAGTTTTAGAGGCCATTGCTACTGTGGCGGTGCGATCGCCCAATGGTACACTCCAAATCGGCCGTCAAGCCTTGCGAGACGCTTTGTATCAGACCTCTGACTTTCCTGGAGTTACAGGGTCTTTAAGCTGCGATCGGTTTGGCGATTGCGCCTCTGGCCAGTTTAGCATCCTTCAATTGAACGATCCGGCTGCTGGCCTAGAGGGATTGAATGCCAATCGAGTTTATCTCTATCAACCCAATCCCTAGCAGACAAGTGTTACCGTCCCTTCGTTTCGATCCGAACTTTTTATGAAACCGGCCATCTTCACTCAACTTAGAAGACTTCAGCAATGGTGGAATCGGTTAAGTATTACCACCAAATTTTCCACGGGTTTTGGTGGTTTATTTGGCTTGATTATTATCGTTTCCATCAACAGTTATATTGCCCTGACCATTGTTCAGGGTCAAGCGAAACAAGATATCGCCATTAGTGTTGAGCTGCAACGATTAGTTTTAGAGATGGATCGCCATTTGCAAGAAGCTCGCACCCATCAACGGGACTTTTTCTTACGCTATCCAGAAATTGGATTTAATCAAGCCAAAGAACTTTATGCCCAAAAAGCAGTTGAGAGTATTGATAAAGTTGTCCAGTTAAACCGTGAGTTTAAAGCCCTGATTGAGCAACCCCAGGTCAGTGCTTCTCTCAAGCAAACAGATGTAGATTTAAAGTTGTTTGTATCCTCAGCCCAGCGCTATGAAAATACCTTTATTGAAGCGGTTGAATTGGTAACTCAATTAGCTGATGATCGAACCGGATTACAAGTCCAACTAGATGATTTAGGTCGCCAAGGAAGAGAAGCCATTCAGTCTCTGGACATTCAATGGCGAGAAAAATATCAAGCCCTACGCTTGGCGGAAAAAGAGTATTTGATTACCCGACAGCGCCCCTATATGCAATCGGCTGTTAATATATTGCTCGAATTACAGGAAGAAATATCAGAAGACGAAAACATTAATCAACAACAAAAAATCGATCTATTTAATTTTCTAGAATCCTATAAGTATGCTGCCGAAGAAATAGTACAAGTCAATAACTCGATTCAATCCAAATTTCGTGATTTTGATTTGCAAGCGCAAACCATTGATGAAATTTCTGGTCAACTGATTCACTTGACCAATGAAGAAGTAATTAAAGCAGAAAAAAAAGTAGGAAAAGCGAGTAAATTAATCTATTTTATTTTATTGTCGTCTGCCCTATTTGGATTATTATTTATCGGAATTGTGGCGAGACTGTTCAAAAATGGCATTACTCAGAAAATTCTGCAATTGACCCAAGGAGTGAACCAGCTTAAGCAAGGCTCGCTTGACCATCGTTTACCCATAGAATCGGAAGATGAATTAGGGGAATTGGCACAAGGCTTTAATCAAATGGCCAGCCAACTGCAAACCTTAGTGAATGATTTAGAGGAACAGGTAGCAGAAAAAACAGTGGCCATTCGCAAAAGTGAGGCCTTGCTCAATGAAACCCAAAAAATTGGTCAGTTAGGAGGATGGGAGTTTAATCCCCAGACTCAACAGTTGATTTGGACTCAGGAGGTTTACCAGATTCACCAAGTTGAGCCTGAGTATGTCCCGACTTTAGAGAGGATGTTATCTTTTTTTGAAGAAAGGTATAAAATAGAACTCAAGCAAGCAGTTGATGAGGCGATCGCCCACTTAACTGACTTTGATTTAGAACTGCCTTTAATTCCCCATTCAGGTGACTTAATTTGGGTGCGTGTCATTGGTCAACCCTTCCAAGTCGAAGACCGGGGGGTTAAGTTGAAAGGAACCTTGCAAAATATTACAGATCGCAAAGAGATTGAAATGGCCTTGCAACAGGCCAAACAAGAGGCCGATAGTGCCAACCAAGCCAAAACCGAGTTTTTGTCCAGCATGAGTCATGAACTTCGCACTCCCCTGAATGGCATTTTAGGCTATACCCAAATCTTAAAACGCTCGAAAACCTTGGCAGGAGAAGATCGTAAAGGAGTAGAAGTAATTCATGAATGTGGCTCACACTTACTGACTCTGATTAATGACATTCTCGATATGGCTAAGATTGAATCGAGAAAAATTGAGTTGTATGAAGAACCTTTAGAATTAAGCTATTTTCTCGATGGGGTTACGTCAATTTGTAAAATCAAAGCTCATCAGAAAAAATTAGGATTTAAAAGTCGGTATTCTCCCCAGCTTCCGCAAACTATTATTATCGATACCAAGCGTTTGCGCCAAGTTTTAATTAATTTAATTGGTAATGCCATTAAGTTTACTGATACTGGAGAAATCACCTTTGAGGTGAAGGTACTCGATAGGATCTCCAAAGACGGTCAACAATTCGCTAAGATCCGCTTTCAGGTAGAAGATACCGGAATTGGTATTACCCCAGAACAACTGGACAAAATCTTTTCCCCCTTTGAGCAAGCGGGAGACAAGTCTCGGATGTCTGAAGGAACGGGATTAGGATTAGCCATTAGTCAAAATATTGTGCAACTGATGGGCGGTCAATTACAAGTTTCGAGTGTTCCTAATGAAGGCAGTTGTTTTTTCTTTGAACTTCAGTGTTTATTGGCTCAAGATCAAACTGCCGCAGAGTTTTCGATTCAGGAACACTTAGTGACGGGATATTTAGGAAGAAGACGCACGATTTTAGTCATTGACGATCGTTGGGAGCATCGGTCTTTAGTGGTCAATTTGCTCAATTCTCTCGGATTTATTGTCATTGAAGCAACGGATGGCCAAGAAGGGCTTAAGGAAGCGAAAAAAGTTAAACCTGATTTAATTATTACCGATATTTTTATGCCGGTTATGGATGGATTAGAACTGACCCAGATTTTGCGGCATTTGCATGAGTTAAAACATATTCCGATTATTATCTCTAGTGCGAGTATTTCCGGTTTAGAGGCAGAAAATAATCAAGGACTCGATTGTAATGAGTTTATTGCTAAACCCATTGATACTGATGTGTTGCTGTCTAGCTTGAAAAAACACTTGAATTTAACTTGGATTTATGCAGAAAATCAGGAGTTAGATCATTTGGATTATCCCATCGATCAAGCGAAAAATAGTGGTTTAGTGCCGATGACATTTCCGCCTAAGTCAGAGCTGGAAAACCTCTATCACTCAGCGCGAATTGGGGATATTGAGGATATGGAAAATGAGATTAAGCGCTTGGGTGAACTCAATGACGAGTATCATGAATTTGTTCGTTATACCTCAGAGTTATTAGATGAGTTTGCTATTGAAGAGATTCGGGTTCTGTTAGAGGACTTTTTCCAAAAGGTAGAAAATTCCGCATAGAGTAGTCCCATACAACAATTGATGTTGATGTAATAAATAGATAGTCGAGCGTAGGGGAATCCCAGGATTCTTTAAGAAAAAACTCGTAGATTCATCTGTAGTGCTAGACAAGTGAAGACCATTTTCATACAATGGTAATAAATGGAGTCTCCTGGTTGGGCTTTCTGTTAGATTTTCTTAACCAAGATCTGTACCCTGGAATATCTAAAAAATATCAACTATGTATTAAAAAATATTAAGATGGTCATCTTAAAGCCTCATCGTCCACAAATTTTAATCATTGATGATTCCCTAAACAACCTCCATGTTCTCTGTAGCACGCTGAAACAGGCGGGTTATAAAACCCGTGGGGTTAAAAACAGTAAGATGGCTCTGATGAGTATTCAAGCTGCTCCACCGGATCTAATCTTACTCGATATTAGAATGCCCGACCTCGATGGGTATCAAGTTTGTCAGCGTTTAAAGGAAAACCCTAGAATTGCCCATATTCCGGTAATATTTATTAGTGCCTTAGACGATCCCATTGACTTGATCCGGGCCTTTGAAGCGGGAGGATGTGACTATATTACTAAACCGTTTCAGATTGAGGAAGTCTTGGTTAGGATCAAGCACCAATTAAAGATTCGGACTTTAGAGCAGCAACTGCTGGATCAAAATCGCCAATTACAACACGAAATCGAACAGCAAGAAAGAACGCAAAATGCCCTACAGGAATCAGAAGAAAAATTTTCTAAGGCATTTTTACTCAGTCCTTATCCGATGGCGATCGCCAAATACCCCAATGGAGAATTTATTGACCTGAATCAAGCCTTTCTCGATATTACCGGCTATTCTAAGGCAGAGACCATCGGTCAAAATCCCCGATCGCTCAACCTATGGGCCAATGCCAGCCAGCGAGATCGCCTCTTAGCCGAACTGAAGCGATCGCAGCGCATCCAAAACTACCCCCTAGAAATACTCACCAAAACCTCAGAGGTTCGCAGCGTTCTGCTCTCGGCAGAGTTGCTCAATTTGCAAGCCAACTTTTATGTTCTTTGCCTGTTCAACGATATCACCGAACGGCAAACAATAGAAGCCGAGCGCAACCAAGTGTTAACCGAACTGCAAGGAAAAATCAAACTAGAAAAAGCCACCCGCCAAGTTCTAGATCGGATGCGAAGCACCCTAGATATCGAACAAGTGTTCCGCAGCATCACCCAAGATATTAGAGAAACCCTACAGTGCGATCGCGTGGGTATCTTTCGCTTTAATCGGGACTGGAGCGGGCAATTTGTGGCCGAATCCGTGGGCAGAGGCTGGAAATCCATCATCAGCAACACCTCTAGACCCTTAGAGGGCGATCGCTGTTTTGTCAACCTCTACGCCCAAGACCATCAGAGCTTCACCGATACCTACTTCCAAAACAGCCGCAGCAGACGCTATGACCATCCAAGCTCCTATTTCTGTGTTCCCGACATCGAACAAGCTGGATTTAACACCTGCTATCTCGACCTCCTGCACCAATTCCAAGCAAGCGCCTATCTCACCGTTCCCCTCTTCACCGAAACCCAAATTTGGGGCCTGTTAGCCTGCTATCAAAACGCCAATCCCCGCTTCTGGACAAACAGCGAAATCCATTTTGTCCTCGAAATCGGCGAACAACTGGGCATCACCCTGCAACAAGCCAAACTCCTCGAATCTGCCCAACGCCAATCCCAAGAACTCGCCCAAGCCAAAGCCCTCGCCGAAGCAGCCAATGAAGCCAAAAGTGAGTTCTTAGCTAAAATGACCCACGAACTGAGAACCCCCCTCAACGCAATTTTAGGCTTTACCCAAATTTTGCAACAGGATGACACCCTCAACCCTGGAGTCCAAGACTACATCGATATTATTCACAACAGTGGCGAGCATCTGCTGAGATTAATCAACGATGTCCTAGATATGTCCCAACTCGAATCAGGACAGATCAAACTCTATCCCAAACAATTTGACTTGCCCCCATTTCTCAACTCCCTCACCGAGATTATAGAACCCAGAGCGATCGCCAAAGGACTCACCTTTCAACTAATTCGGGAAGACCCTACCCCAGCAACCCTACAAACCGATGAAGGCAAACTCTGGCAAGTGCTGCTCAATCTCCTCGACAACAGCATTAAATTCACCCACTCAGGAACCATTACCCTACGGGTTTCTTACCCCTCCTCTATCCGCTTCGAGGTTGAAGATACCGGTATGGGCATTCCTTCAGAAGTCCTCTCCACCCTATTTAATCCCTTCTCCAATTCCCCCTCTCAAGACGGAACCGGCCTCGGTCTGGCCCTGAGCCAAAGACTGGTGAACCTAATGGGAGGACACATTGAAGTCAAAAGCCAAATCAACCAGGGATCTCGGTTTAGCTTTGAACTCCCCTTAATCCTCGATCGAAGTTTAAATACTAGGGAGCAGAACTGCGCTTCTCCCGTCATTGGACTGGCCCCGAATCAACCGAACTATCGTATATTAGTAGTTGAAGATCGCTGGGCCAGTCGGCAATATTTAGTAAATCTGCTGCAATCTGTTGGATTCCAAGTGCGTGAAGTTACTCAAGATCGAGAAATTATCACCCTATGGAGAACCTGGTTTCCCCATGTCATCCTGATGGATATTCAGACCTCGGCGATCGAGGCTCAGACCATCGCTGAAACCATTCGCTCTACTCCCAAAGGTGAGGAGACCGTGCTAATTGCTTTAATTCCTCAATTTACCTCCGATCAACCCCGCGATCTGAAGGCAGCCGGGTGGGATGACTACATGAAACAACCCATTCAAGAAGAAATGGTGTGGCAAAAAATGGCTAAACATTTAGGAGTTCGTTACCAATATGCCCAAGAGTTGGCACTTTCCCAGATGGGTTCAGAGTTAACGCCTCTTTCTACTGTAGAAGGAATGGATTCTGATACCGATTCCAATTTTGAGAACGGTTCAGATAACTTACAACAAAAACTCAGCCAAATGCCTCCGGATTGGATTGACCAGTTATCTCAAGCGGCTCGCAGGGGATCGGATGTAGAAATCTTGGATTTAATTCAAGCCATTTCTCCTGAAGACGAAGATTTAGCGAATCTTTTAGAAAGTTGGTCGAATAACTTTCAATTCGATCGGATTTTGGATCTTGTCGCAACTGTTGCCCATTCCTAGGACGTACTATGAACCCTCAAACCAAACTGGTCAATCACGCCGAAATTCTAGTCATTGATGACAATGTGGTTAACGTGCGCTTATTGTCAGATATTTTAAGCGGGATGGGCTATGATGTCCGTAAAGCCTTGAGTGGCAAATCAGCCATAGATTCCATTTATAGTTGTTTACCAGACTTGATTTTATTAGATATCAGAATGCCAGAAATGGATGGCTATGAAGTTTGCAAACTATTAAAAAATGACAGTAAAACTTGTGATATTCCAATTATTTTTATTAGTGCTTCCGATGATACTTGGGATAAGGTAAAAGCATTTCAGTTAGGCGGTGCAGACTACATTACCAAACCCTTTAAGAATGCCGAAGTTTTAGCTAGGGTTAAAAATCATTTGCAAATTCGATCCCTGCAACAACAGTTGATCGAAAATAATGATAAACTCATTCAGGCTAATCAGGAACTAGAAAAATTTACCTCCGTTGTCTCCCACGATTTACAGCAACCGGTACAAAGTATCTTAGGATTTGCTCGCATTCTAGAGCTTACCTTGAAAGATCGATTAGAACCGGAAGAATATACCCATTTACAAAGTATTGTTAGTGCGGGCGATCGCATGAAGCGATTGATCCAGGATTTGCTCACCTATGCTAAAATGGGGCAAGAGAAAATCACCTTAGAACCCATCGATTGTAATCAAGTCATCGAACAAGTCAAAGAAAACTTAGCCAGCGCGATCGGCGAACGAGATGTTAAGATTATTTGCTCCCCATTACCCATAGTTCAAGGCAATGAAGTGCAGCTTATTCAACTGTTTCAAAACTTAATTAATAATGGGATTAAATTCACCTCTCCAGATCGACAACCAGAAATTCAAATCAAGGCCGTCATCCGTAAAACAAAATGCTTAATTAGTATCAAAGATAATGGCATCGGTATCCCTCCAGAAAAAACGGGAGAAGTCTTTCAAGTCTTTAAGCGCTTTCATGATGCGAAACAATATAGTGGCCATGGAATTGGGTTAGCCACTTGCCGCAAAATTGCGGAGAATCATGGGGGCAAAATTTGGTTTAAATCGGAAGTTGATGTCGGAACTTCCTTTTATTTCACTCTTCTGATGTCTGGTGAGAACGAGCCGATTCAGGAACTAGCGGAGTAAGAAAGTCTAACAAGCTCTCGAAATCAAAACCATTTAATTTTTGCTGAATGAATTCGATCAACTCCACTCGATCTTTGGGTAAATCTTCAATCAATTCGAGAATTCTTTGATCGTCGAGGGTGATCGTTGCATAATACATTTCTTCTAACCAGGGTTCGGGCATGGTTGACAAAATACTCAGATCTACATTTTCCGGATTGATGGGTTCGGAAAGGAGACTCATGCCCAATGGATCTTCATAGGTATATTCTAGGGGTAAAAACTCAGCCATTGTAGAGAAAAGAATCGACTCTTGAAGGGGTTTATAGAGGAGGCGATCGTAACTGATTTGTGCATTTAACTGGTCTTCATTTTCAAAGACCATGGCTGTCATGGCGATAATGGGTATGGACTCCCCTGGAGTCATGGCACGAATCTGGGCAATGGTTGGATATCCGGGCTGATTGGGCATTCGCAAATCCATTAAAATCAGATGGGGATGAAAATCCTGCCATTGGGCGATCGCCTTTTGGCCATCAGCCGCACCCTCAACGACAAATCCCACCATCTCTAGCAACTGTACCAACCATTGACGATCCTCCAAGCGGTCTTCAACCACCAAAATGCGATAGGACGGTTGATTCGCGGCTAACTCCTTCACCCGACGATTCTCTGGATGGGCTGGGATCTGGGGTACACCCTCTGGTTCTACGGGAATCTGGAACTTAAACACACTCCCTTGATTCACCACACTCGATACCGTTAACTGACCTCCCAACAGCTCCACAAATTTATGACTAATCGATAGGCCTAAACCCGTTCCCTCTTGAGACACTAACCCGGACGAGGTTTGTTGAAACGGTTTAAACAATAACTCCAGTTCGGCTGGGGGAATTCCTGGCCCCGTATCTTCTATCTCAAACGTTAAGAGGGGAAGTTTTTCCTCTCGCTCAACATAACCCACCCGTAAGATCACTTGTCCGCGAGAGGTAAACTTAATCGCATTACCGATCAAATTAATCAAAATTTGCCGTAACTTCCCCTCATCGGTTTGTATGCCTTGGGGAAACTGAGTCATTTTTTCGACTTCAAATCTGAGTCGTTTTTCCTCGGCTTTCAGATTTAACATCTGATGCAGAGTATCTAAGAAAACCTCTAGATTAATGGACGTAGGATTGACATGGATATAACCAGCTTCTACCTTCGATAAATCCAAAATATTATTAATCAGCCCTAATAAATGTTCTCCACTGTGATAAATCGTGTGGATCGCCTTCTGATAGTCCTGATGCAAAAATCGATCTCGGAGCAGTACCTGAGTAAACCCCAAAATTCCGTTCAGGGGCGTTCTTAACTCATGACTCATATTGGCTAGAAATTGACTTTTGGCTCGATTGGCTTTTTGGGCCTGTTGTAGGGCTAAATCTCGCTCTAATTCTACATGCTTGCGTTGGGTGATATTTCGAGCGATCCAAATGACTTGATCTTCTACCATGGGGGATAAGGTGGCCGAAAACCAAACTTTAGAGTCTTCAAGCTCCAGGGCATAATCGAACGTCAGGGTGATTTTCTGGCTCACCACTTGCTCTAACTGTTCGCAAAGGGCTTCCCGCTCTTCTCCATAAATGATCTGATTAATGGTTTCCGAAATTTGCTCGACTTCCTCTCCCAAAGCGGGAGCAGTGGGAATCATTTTGATGGTTTCCCCAGCGCGATCGAGAACTAAGACAATATCCCCCATGGCTCCAAAGACAGAGCGCATTTCCATTTCGGAAGTCTGGATTTTTTGTTCTAAGAGTTTGCGATCGCTAATATCAAAGACAATGCCAAATAAACCTTTCACTATTCCATCCCTGCCCAAAATTGGCTGTACTCGCAGCTCACAATAGCGTAGTTGTCTCTCCTGGCGATCGCCCCTATAATCGCCACTGTAGAGCGAAATTTCCCCATCTTGGGGCACACCGTCGGCGATCGCCTCTTGAATGCGCTCATGAAACCCCCGACGATAGTTAGGATGAATGCGTTTGAGAATTTGAGTATAGGTTAACCGTTGGGGGGCAAGTCCTAAAATGCGATAACTCTCCTGAGAGCCTAGAACGTCCTGAGTTAGGGTGTTTTCCTGTTGGCGTTGCCATTCCCAACTGCCAAAATGGGCAATTTCCTGGAGTCCTAAGAGGAAGGAATTCCCTGAGAGCAAACGATCTGAAGACGCAGAAACGGCGATCGGCTGTTGCCAGACATAACATTCCGTACAAGGTAAAATATAACCTGATTCTTCCCTCAACTGAGACCGCAGACGAGTGTAATCGAGTTGCCCCTCAATTGCACTGACGAGATCCACCAAGTTAGAAGAACAGACCAATCTCACCCCCTGTCGAGCGAATGCTTGAACCTGATTGAGCGCTACCTCCCCTTGGGTGAACACCACCAAAGGAATCAAGTAAGTTTTCGGGTCAGACTTCAGACTTTGATAAACTTGCTGCCAATAATAGGGGCAATCGGATTGAATTAAAATTAAATCGGGTAACTCCCTTAAAGCGATCTCCCATTGCCAATCTGCCAAGCTCTCGACTGCATATCCAAGCTGAATCAATTGGTTTTCTAAACTCTCTGCTTCAATTGGCTTGTGGCTAATTAAAATTAGGCGCGGTTGAACATCTTTGTTCTGGGGTCTATTCGTCCGATCGTCTCTCATGGTGAGAATGTCCTTGGCATCAACAGAGTTGTAGATAGGTATTGAACTTCAGCTTGGATCTCAAGGATCTGGGAATCCCTGAAGTAGTCTATCAAGAATCTCTATGGTCTACATCACAAGTCACCACAAGTCACCTAAAAACAAAGCTGGGATCGTAGGCGCAGCGAGAATATGTGAAAATTAGATATAAATCCCGAACCTAAGATTTATGGGGTAACCGGTTCAGACGAGGGGCGATCGCCTCAACGATTCCCCTTGCATCACCCCCCTTCTTTCCAGAGCCTAACCGCGAATAACCGATAACAATGAGAATTTTAGTCACCGAAGATGATCCTATTTTAGCTCCCATGCTTAAGAAAGCTTTAACCCACCAACATCATGTGGTTGATATTGCCGATGATGGGCAAATGGGTTTGGAATATGCCGACGCGCTCACCTACGATCTAATTTTATTAGATATCGATCTCCCTAAACTCGATGGATTAAACTTATGTCGGCGTTTACGACAAGAGGGCTATGAAGGGGCAATTATTTTATTAACCGCGAAACACCAAAGTACCGATAAGGTTAAAGGCCTCGATGCCGGAGCCGATGATTATGTCGTTAAACCCTGTACCCTAGAAGAACTGAACGCCCGCATTCGCGCTGTGATGCGCCGTCGGCAAAGCTATGCACAATCGATGTTAGTTTGGGGGGATTTATCCTTAAATCCAAAAACCTGTGAGGTCACCTATCAACAAGAACTAATTTCTCTTTCGGCAAAAGAATATAGTTTACTAGAATTATTTTTACGTCACCCCCAAAGAATTTTTAGTAGTAGTAGTATTTTAGACTATTTATGGGCATTTCCCGATAGTCCAGGGGAAGAAACGGTACGGGCCCATGTGAAGCGCCTGCGACGCAAATTAAAAGGTGTGGGAGCAGAAGGAATCATCGAAACCATTTATGGCATGGGTTATCGCTTAAAAGCCTTGCCCCCTAAAGCTCCAGAAGAGGAAATCCCTGTCCCCCCTGCGCCCCCAGAACCCGAACCGCAGAAACTAGAAACTCCAGAAGCCGAAACCCAGGCCGTGATCGCCGAATTATGGAACTCTTTCAAGGGGCCGATCCTAGAGCGGTTAACCCTGCTAGAGGATGTTATCAGTCGCTTAGAGCAGGGCCGATTATCAGAAGATATGCGCCAGGAAGGACAACGGGCGGCCCACAAATTAGTGGGATCTTTGGGCATGTTTGGCTATCCCCAAGGCTCAGAAATTGCTCGGTCAATGGAAATGATTTTCCTATCCGATGACTATAGCCATCAGGGGAGCGAGTTGCGATCGCATCTGGGAGAACTGCAAACCCTGCTCACTCCCCCAGAAGAAGAAACCCCCAAGACAGAAGCAATAGCACTACAACAGCAGGAAGGGCGATCGCCCGATTTGCCCGATCTCCAGGACTCTGACCTTCCAGCTCCCCTAGTTGTCCTCGCAGTAGACGACGACCCCTTAATTCACAAACGCCTTACCACCTGTCTCCCTCCCTGGGGAATTGAAGTTACCCCCTTGGGAAACCCCCATAACTTTTGGCCCACCCTGAAGCAAGTTCAGCCCCATCTGCTCATTTTAGATATCGATATGCCCGATATTACCGGCTTAGACTTATGTGAAGCGGTTCGCAACGATCCCGATTGGAATAGTATACCGATTCTCTTTTTAACCAGCTACAACGACCCAGAAACCATTAATCGCCTCTATTCTCTGGGCGCAGATGACTATGTGAATAAAACCGCCACCGATCCCGAATTAGTCACCCGCATCTTAAACCGTCTAGAGCGCTATCAACTGCTACATTCTCGTTTAAACCTCTCTCCTCTAATCGATTCACACGATGAATTAACCCAAGTGATTCGCCGCTATCCCGGTTGGACACAACTCGAACACCAGCTCGAAAGATGCCATCAAGATCGTCAGTCCCTAGCAGTGATCCTTCTAGATGTCGATCGCTTTGGGCAGATTAACCAACAGGGAGGCTATCGGTTAGGCGATCGCATCCTGCAAAATATTGCCCAAATTTTACGGGAGCAAGTCCCCCCAGAAACCCTGATCGCCCGATGGGGCGACGATCAATTTTTATTAGCCGTTCCCGGAATCAATCCCCGACAAACCGGGCGATTAATCCAGCAGATTCTCACTCAAGTGGATCGGATAGATATCAGTAGTTTAAGACCGATTAAAATTAGCCTCAGTAGCGGCTCGGCCCAATTTCCCGATCAGGGACAGGAATTAGAGCAACTCTGTCAGCAAGCAGAACGAGCCATGAATTTAGCCCGCAGAAACAGGGGGTAGAGGCCCTAGTGAGTAGTGAGTAATGAGTAGTGAGTAATGAGTAAGCATCTAAGCCATACAAGCTTTTGCATGAGTGCCTCTTGCCTAGCGCGAAGCACTGTAATTGTTAATTGATATTACACTTTCTGGTGTGAGGTCTCCAGTAGCTCCTCAACAGCAGTACCCCTCTGCAATTCTTCCCATTGAGCATCAAGCGGTTGATACTGGCAGTAACAGATCACAATTCGTTCATCCGTATCAAAGCTGGCAAATTGGCAAACCTGTACCACCTTCCAATCACCATCACGTCCGTGAGTTACACCATTACCCGGATCGCTGACATTCATATACTCTCTAACGCGATCGCCCACTTTGGGAATTTCTACACTCCTGGAATAATGCCACTCTTCAGCCAGAATACTGGTTAAACTTCCTGATGGTAAAAGTTGCCGCTCTTCCCATCCCAAAGCATCTGCATCACTACTCTTGTAGATAATCCAAGTTTGTCTCATATCGTTCATCCTCGAAACTGGTTTGCTTTCCATAAAAAACGCAATCTACTTTTAGGATGCGGTCTCTAGTTTTACGGATAACCTTAAGTTGCCATCCATATTTTTGTGCCATCTCAAAACATTTTTGGGGACTGCTTGCAGCATGAATATTCTCTGGGATATTATCTCCATTAGAATTATGGCTCATCAATTTAGCTAGATTTTAATATGAATTATATGTTACCTCAATTTCCCCATCTAAGCTTATGACAAGAGGAACCGATCGCGTTTATAGCAATTCTCTCTCTCTTCTATGGAGTACAGCTTGAAGCCTTAGACCCTAAGCCATACAAGCTTTTGCATGAGTGCCTCTTGCCTAGCGCGAAGCGCTATAAGGAGAAGATGAATAACCTTTACAGCCTATTGTTCATGACTCTAGTAACGGCTACCCTAGGAGGAGCCAGCTTTGCCCTATTCTGGCACTCTCGCCCGGTTGTCAATGCTTCCCCAGTGTCTCGACCTTCTCCCACGCCTCCGGCTGCTGTTTCCCCTACTGCCTCCATGGAGATCCCTTCGGAAATCCGTCCATTAAACCTGTTGGACACAGATGAAGTAGAACCCGGCAGCGAGTTTGATCGCTTGCGCCGAGATTTTCGTCATGCAGTCGCCAACCGCGATCCCGTTTTTATTATGGACTTGCTACCAGAGGAGAGTCCCTTGTGGGACAAAATAGGGGAAGCGAGGATCTGGGAAAAGTTAGAAAAGGCGATCGCCCTCGGATGTATTATCGAAGAGAATCCCACAACCATCCAGGTCGATCCCTTTACTTCCCTGTGGATTTGTCCTCCCGTACAATCAGAACTGCTGCAAGCCTATCCCCCCTCGATCCATTCGCCCCAACCTAGACTAAACTGGGAAAAGAATCAGGTGGTCGTCGTTGGAGCAGGGGTGAATGTGCGATCTGGGCCCGATATCGACAGCGAAGTCATTTCTGTCGCCTCCAACGAAGTCTTAACCCGCAACCCTTCCCCATCAGAGGAAAAAGAATTAGAGGAAACCCCCGACTCCCTTTCGAGTCCCCTCGATGGATGGACAGCAATCTGGTTACCCAGTGGAGAAGCCGGTTATATTTATAATCGATATGTCTATTCTCCCCTAGACCCCCAAATCCACTTTGGCCAAGTTCAAGGCCAATGGAAACTATTCTATGTTCCTCAACCTCCTAACTTTGAGGAGTCGGGAGTCAGGAGTCGGGATTGAATCATTTATAGTAGATTTGAATTATCCAGCGATGAGACATGGTTGTAGGGGCGGGTTTCAAACCCGCCCCTACAATAGACCAATCTCCTCCCTATCCCCCACTCCCCCATGGAGTTCATCATCTATGAGTATAAAGAAAAAACCTAAATTACCTCGACCGCAACAGATGGGTTGGATTTTAGTCGGTGTTGCTGGGGTTATTCTAGCGGTTAACTATATTCTCCCTCAATTGACACGGCCGAAACTACCCACCGTTCCCTACAGTGAATTTTTGTCCCAAGTTAAGAATAATCAGATTTCTGGGGTGCAAATTGGATCGAAAGAAATTCGCTATCGCCTGAAGTCGGAAAACGACGCAGAAGAACTCGGCCCCCTGTTCTCAACGACTCCCGTCTTTGACCCGGAATTAGTCCAGCGCCTGGAAGCCAATGGGGTTCTGTTTCAAGCGGCTCCCCCCCCGACGAATACCTGGTTTGCAGTTCTCTTAAATTGGGTGATTCCGCCGATTATTTTAGTGGTTGCGTTTCAGTTTTTCCTCAATCGGGGGAATTCCCAATCTCTAGCGATTAGTAAGAGTAAAGCCAAAATTTATGTGGAAGGAGAAGCGGGGAAAATTACCTTTGCAGATGTGGCTGGAGTGGAAGAAGCGAAAGTAGAATTGGCGGAAATTGTGGAGTTTCTCAAAAGTCCCGATCGCTTCAAAACCATTGGTGCGAGAATTCCTAAAGGGGTGTTATTAGTCGGCCCTCCGGGAACGGGGAAAACCCTGTTGGCTAAAGCTGTGGCTGGAGAAGCAAAAGTTTCCTTTTTCAGTATATCGGCTTCGGAGTTTGTGGAGCTGTTTGTGGGCACGGGAGCCGCACGGGTTCGGGATTTGTTTGAACAAGCAAAAAAGAAAGCCCCTTGTATTATATTTATTGATGAGTTGGATGCCATCGGTAAATCCCGAAGTAGTGGCGCGGGGCAAAGTGGCTCCAATGATGAACGGGAACAAACCTTAAACCAGCTTTTGACGGAAATGGACGGCTTTGGAGTGGGCGATGCCACGGTGATTGTTTTGGCGGCAACCAACCGCCCAGAAGCCCTGGATGCTGCCCTGTTGCGCCCCGGACGCTTCGATCGCCAAGTGCTGGTAGACCGGCCCGATTTAGCCGGAAGGTTGACAATTTTAGAAATTTATGCTAAGAAAGTCAAACTGGGTCAAGATGTGGATTTGAAGGCGATCGCCACCCAAACCCCTGGATTTGCCGGAGCCGATTTAGCCAATCTCGTCAACGAAGCCGCACTGCTGGCCGCTCGCAATCACCGGGAAGCCGTATCGCAAGCAGATTTTAAGGAGGCGATCGAGCGAGTCATTGCCGGACTAGAGAAAAAGAGCCGCGTATTGAGCGATCGCGAGAAAAAACGAGTCGCCTATCATGAAGTCGGCCATGCCCTAGTCGGAGCCTTAATGCCCGGAGGCAGCAAAGTCGCCAAAATCTCCATCGTTCCCAGAGGTTTATCCGCCCTCGGCTACACCCTCAAACTCCCCACCGAAGACCGCTTCCTCATGGAAGAATGGGAACTGCGCGACCAAATCGCCATGTTACTCGGTGGACGTGCTGCCGAAGAACTCATCTTCAACACCATATCCACCGGAGCCTCCGACGACCTGCAACGAGCCACCAACCTCGCCGAACAAATGGTCACCACCTACGGCATGAGCAAAGTCTTAGGCCCCTTAGCCTACCAAAAACTCTCCTCTGGAAACTTCCTCGGCAATGGCAGTGGCAACACCCGCCGCATGATGAGCGACGATACCGCCCAAACCATTGACCGGGAAGTGAAAGAAATCATCGAACAAGGATATGAAAGAGCCTTTAGCATTTTGTCCCATAACCAAGACCTGGTAGAAAAAATGACCCAAGAACTCTTACAAACCGAAGTCTTAGAAGGAGAACAACTGCAAGTTTGGCTCGATCGCATCAGCCCCGTTTCTTCACCTTCTTAAATTGGATAGAACAAAATTGAAACAGAAAGGGTAGGGGTCAACGGCCGTTGACCCCTACAGTGCCTCTTAAGTCATAATTATTAAACTTAACCGCGCCAAAAAACAGTAAATTCATTTAGCCTTAATAGTAGATTCATAAAAAATATCGTAAACTTACGGTCTCCCCTTCCGAAAAATTGCGGTATGATTGCCACCAAATCCGAATTAAACCTTCTTCAAGGGAAAAAAATGAGTACATTCCTAATGGCTTATGCCCTGATCTCCTATGTATTTTCAGGGGCACTCTGCTACACCAGCGCACGTAACGAGCAAGAGACAAACAACCCAAGCCATTCTAAACGCTTAGAATGGATTGTTCTATTTTGGCCCTTATGGATTAGCCATGAAATTGATACAACTCCCAACTTAAGCGCTAATTACGCTCTTGTACAAGAACGGATAGAACCCCAAGAGAAAGTGCCGACTTCTAAACCCATTGGGCAAGCCCTGGAAGAAGCTGGATTACTAACTTCTAACCAAGTGCAAGCCATCTTAGCCTACCAACAAGATCATCACGATCTGCGCTTCGGAGAAATTTCAGCCATGTGGGGATGGATCAAATCCGAAACTGCTGACTTTTTTGCCGAAGGACTCCACCAACTCAAGACCTACCAAAAACCCCTAGGACAAGCCTTAAAAGGGGCCGCTATCCTAGACGATGAACAAATCACAACTATTCTTACCTATCAATCTCAAACAGGACTCAGATTTGGAGAAATTGCCGTTCGCCACGGATGGGTGAATCAGCAAACTGTTGATTTTTTTGTCGGCACAAGTTATTTTAATTTTTAATTTTTAATTTTTAATTGATATTACTGGGGCCGACAAGAGCGCCGTTGCCCATCGATCTGGGGTTCTTGCCAAGAAAAGGCAAAATGGCTAATGGCAGAAATTCGGCCCTGCCACCGTTGCAGATCGCGCATTTGTGCTTCTAAAGAGGGGCGATTTCTGTAAGCTCTTCCCCACTGTCCGGCTAAGACGGGCTTAACTTGCGCCCCTTGAGCGGCCATACTCAACACCCGTTCGACCTGTTCGGTAATACACTCGGTTCCTCCACAGACTCCGTAGGACATGGGATGCCATTCCATAGAGGCTGGGAATCTGTCCCAAGGTTGCAGGCGGGAATCGTAGCCCCGACCTACAACCCGGTTGGCATCGGGGAAAAAGACCGCTCCGGTGGGTAACCCTTGCCGTTGAGCGGGGGCACTAGCTAGAGTAAGAAAGTCGATCACCCCTTGCAGAGCATGGGCAACAGTGAGAAACCAGAGTTCCTGTTGCAACCGGTTTTGCTGTTGTCTTAAACTGAGGGAGGCTTGGGGAGTGTTGCGACCTTGCCACATCGGTTGCCCTTCTTGGGGATAGCGGCGGTTGGCAGCTTGAATATCGTCGATGGTGATGTATCCTTTGCTGATATAGGCTTGAATTAACTCGCGACCTTTGTTATTGGTTGCCCGTTGATAGAGGGACTGTTGGGAGGCGGGGCCATAAATCCATAAATCTTGGACTTTGGTGGCGACGGAAGCGGGGCCGGTGAGCCGAGGATAGCGGATATAATCAAAGAGCATCCCATCAGGCTGACGTTTGAGGATGGAATTGACTAAATAATAGTAATCTCGTTTGGCTTGGGGATGATAGGGATCGATGAATACATTCTGGGTGTCGCCTCCAGTGACCTCATAACCGGTGTCTTTTTGGTCATGAACGGAGAGACTGGTTTCGTTGTTGCCGTTGCGGGCTAGGGCTTGTTGGCGATCGCCTAACAAACTATAGTTATAGCCAAAGTTCATGGAAAAGAGCCAGGCATAAACCCGTAATCCCCGTTCTCTAGCTTTTTCAATGGCTAGGGCTAACAAATCGGCATTTTCCTGCCCCTGAAGCCGAACCACAGAGGGCCAAGGGGTAGGATTATCGTTGGCGGGTAACAGCACCTGACCATTAAAAAAGGCTTCAACATAGACCTCGTTATAGCCCTTATTGACAATTTCATCCATCACCCGATCCAAATTGCCGTTAAATAAATCGCAGGGATAGAGACGTAGCCAAATGGCTTGGGTTTGGGGCCAAGTGCGAGCGCGGCAATTTTGCAGTTGGGCCGTATGCTGTTGAACCAAAGCTTGATAGCGCTGTTGTGCTTCTGGATTTCCACTCAGGGCGGCTTGACGTAGCTGTTCTTTGTCTTGCCGCTCTTGATTGGATAACTGACAATAGGCATTGACGGCTGCAAAGCTGGGTTTGACCTGGGTCAGGGTTCCTAGAATGGGGGAAACCAGCAGAAATAAGACCAGCCAAAGATTAAACTTGTGAAGTCTCAAGAATGAAAGAGTCATGAAATAGGGATCGACTGGGTTGCACTGCCTTGTAGGGGCAGGTTGTCTAAGATCTAGGATATGGCGATCGATGATACGAACCGGCCATCCATTAAAAATTAAACATGGAACATTAAAAATTGAACATCATACCCATATCCCCGTAGGGGCGAGGAAAATCAGGATTAGGCGATCGCCAAACCTTGGTTGCGATCTTAACATTAATTTAATTTAGTCCGATCGCCTGTCGGTAGTTTACACAATCTTCATACCCATGTGAAGAGTTAGTAAAGTAGGGGGCTAAATCTAGTCATGGGCAGAATTCCCGGAGTAGATTGGTAGAAAGGAAACACATCGAACTCAGGGAAATAGCCATGAAATCCTCTCAAATCTTAACCGCGATCGCCACTACCACTACCTTAAGCATACTATCATTGACCAGCGCCGCCCAAGCCTTCACCATTGGCGGCCATTACAATGGAGCAGAATTTGACGAGTTAGGCTTAGACATTCCCTGGGCAGCCGAAAGCCGCATTGGTCGCGTGGGAGACCATGAACTGAATATCCACGACCATACCAACAGTGCCCAAAATCGGGTTCAAGCCAACTACGACAACTGGGTTAGCGGTGAAGCGGTCGATTTTTCCTTAGCCTTTGATAGTCTGCTCAATACCCTCACCTATACCGTAGACGGTATTGAACTGAGCAAAACCGAGATCTTCGAGGACAATTTTTCCGACCTCTACATCCGCACCAGCGCTCGCAAAGAAGGAACCAGCATGGTGGTGGACAACTTATTCTTAAGCGATGAAACCATGTCAGCCAGTATTGGCGATATCTCTAGCGCCTCTTGTTCGGGAGGTGTTGGTTGTGGTTACTTTGATGCCGACTACCTCCACATCGGTGATATTGTCGGTGACTTTACCTTAACGGGACAATCGACCATGACTTGGCTAGGAGCAAAACCCAATAATTCTAACCTCGCCTATCAAATTAAATTGGTTGAAGGGAGTGGCTCAGTTCCTGTTCCTGAACCTGCTACCTTGTCTGTATTCTCCCTCGGTTTAGTGGGTTTGTTCGCTAGTCGCAAGCGCCGTCAATCCTAATTAACAATGATGTGAACCCGCCCGATCACAGCGATCGCTTGGTGTGGGGGGCGGGTTTACAAAGTTATCGATGGGTGTTGTAGATTTGGGTAAAACCCGCCCCTACAGGTAATGGATAATTACATGCTTGTAGGGGCGGGTTCGCCCAGATCTGGGAAACCCACAAATCAATGATGTGAACCCGCCCCACCCCTACCGATTATTAACCATTTAAGTGCCGGTAGGAACCGATCGCAACAATCGCTCGATAATCACCCTCGCTTGTCGTCCTCCAGCCGGAATCATCCGATGACCCAGCACATGGGGCGCTAAAAACTTGACATCATCAGGGGTAACATAATCGCAACTTTCTAGAAAGGCGAGGGCTTGGCTGGCTCGTTGTAGGGCGATCGCCCCCCTGGGACTGACCCCTAACGTAATCTCTTCATCTTCGCGGGTTGCCCGCACCAAATCCACAATATATTGCTGTAAGGGAGTCTCCACATTCACTTGCAAGCACTCTTTTTGCAGCGTCTGCACTTCAGCCAGGGAAATACAAGGTTTTAGGCGATCGACATTCTTTTCCCCTGCATGTTGTTGCAGCATCTTCAACTCTTCCGACTCCGTGGGATAACCCAAAGAAAACGACAAAGCAAACCGATCCATTTGTGCTTCCGGTAGGGGAAACGTCCCTTGATATTCCACCGGATTTTGGGTCGCAATCACAAAAAACGGAGACTCTAGGATATGGGAAACCCCATCCACCGTTACCTGCTGCTCTTCCATCACTTCCAAAAGCGCCGACTGGGTGCGGGGAGTCGCGCGGTTAATTTCGTCGGTGAGCAACACATTGGCAAAAATGGGCCCGGACATGAACTTAAATTCCCCGGTATTGGGGTTCCAGATATTGGTTCCGGTAATATCGCTAGGCAGCAGATCGGGCGTACATTGAATCCGTTGAAACTTGCCATCAATGGAACGGGCTAAGGATTTAGCCAGCAAGGTTTTCCCCACTCCGGGAACATCCTCTAAAAGGGCATGACCCCCAGACAAAAGGGCCACAAGTACCAGACGAATGGGATCGTTTTTACCGACGATCGCTTGATTCAGGTTATCGATTAATTGCTGGATACGCTCTCTCATCCGCTCATTACTCCCCAAGTTGATTCTTTTAGAATAGCTTGCTTTCGATCCAGGATAGCCTAGAATTTTCCCTTTAATACGGCTCATCGGGATGGGTATATCCCAAATGTTTCCAAGCCCCAGGCAAGGCAATTCTACCGCGAGAAGTGCGCTGTAAAAAGCCAATTTGCAATAGATAGGGTTCATAGACTTCTTCAATGGTTTGGGCATCTTCCCCCGTAGCAGCAGCTAGGGTTTCCAAACCTACGGGGCCGCCGCTAAAATTCTCGATCATGGCGCTTAAAATCAGGCGATCTGTCCAATCTAAACCGCAGGGATCGACGTTGTAGAGTTCTAAGGCTTCGGCAGCAATTTCTGAAGAAATTGTTCCTAGTTTTTTCACTTGGGTGTAGTCGCGGACTCGGCGCAAAAGGCGGTTGGCAATGCGAGGGGTTCCGCGCGATCGCCGGGCGATTTCGGTGGCTCCTTCGGCTGTGATCTCTGTACTTAACACTTTTGCGGCTCGTTCGACAATTAAACTTAACTCGTCTAACTCGTAAAAGCGCAATCTTTGTAGCAACCCGAAGCGATCGCGCAAGGGAGAGGTTAACGCCCCCACTCGCGTGGTTGCCCCCACCAGGGTAAAGGGTTTCAGGGGAATGCTGCGGGTTTTCGCCGTCTTCCCTTTACCGACGGTAATATCTAAGCGGAAATCCTCCATCGCTGGATAAAGTAACTCTTCAGCTACCCTAGAAAGGCGATGAATTTCATCCAAAAATAGGATATCTCCCGGTTGCAAACTGACCAATAAACCGACAATATCGCGGGGACGTTCTAAAGCGGGTGCAGCACTGATTTTGCAAGTTACGCCCATCTCGGAGGCTAAAATTAAAGACATGGTGGTTTTGCCCAAACCTGGCGGCCCGTAGAGCAAGAGATGATCTAAGGGTTCTTTTCTGGCTTTGGCCGCTTCAATGGCAATTTCTAACACACTTTTGAGGTCTTTTTGTCCGACATAATCGGCTAATCGATGGGGGCGTAATTTTTCTTCCTGTTTGTCGGTTTCCTCAAAGCTGGCTTCCGCTTGTAAGAGGGATTCTTCCATCTCCGGTTCTCGGCTCTTTTTCGCTTCATAGGTTTTGCGACTGGTACGCATTCGCCGTTTTTTGGGATCGGGGAAAGATTGGTAGGAAGACTCAATAGCCATAATTGGGGAGTAAATGCGACAAGATAGCACGCGAGTGGGATCAATTAAAATTTTTCAGTAAAGGCGACAGCCGAAAACATTAAAAATTCAATTTCAGATAACAAACAGCAGAGTACAATGTTGATAGCGATCGCCTCATGAGCCATGGCGATCGCCGCTATTTGATGTTGATTAAGCTTGAGATGATGTCTTATCCCTCCTTAACTGTGCCAGAAAATGTCAGCTTTGAACAGGCGATCGCCCTGACGCAAACGTTTCTTGACCTTCTGGAACAGGGAAAATTAAGCGAAGCGCTGATTGAACGCACCGTCAGCGAGTTGGTGCAGACCCAAAACGGAGCCAGGGGATTTTTTGTCACCTATTTGACCGATCGACGATCGTTGAGCGATCGCCCCACTCCCGGAGTTATCGGCGGCTTACAGACCTCTCCCGAAATCGTCAGCGAACTCCTCGTTAAAAATGTCGCCATGTCTACCGCCATGGCGATCTCTCACACTCGTAATCAAAACCCAGACATGGCGGCTAGTTCCCAACAAGTCAAAGACCGCAGCGCCTATTTAATCAATCAACTGCAATTACCCGAAGTCAAAAATAAGGCCCAACAGCTTTACGAGAGCGCCCAAACCGGAACCGGAGCTTATCAAGGTTTCTTAGAGCGATGGGGATATGATGCGGAGCAAAAACAAGCCATTCAAGCTGCTCTAGGGCAAATAGGGGAAGAGTGACATAGGCGGGGACTCACCGTTTTTTAGGTTGGGTTTCGCTTCGTTTAACCCAATCTACGAGAAAAGATGGAAACAAGCGATGGGATAAAACCATCTGATCCCATAGCCCTATAGTCGTAGATGATAAGACTAGGGCAGTGCCCTGATTCTTTTCTCCTAAGAGGATGAACCCATGAAGAAAGTCTCTATATTCCTCGTCTCAGCTATAGCAGGGGCGATCGCCTCCCTGACTCCCCTGAGCAGTGATGCCCAAACCACCCAACAAACTATCAGTCCTGGGTTTCAACCCATAGAGATTGCTGGCACATCTGGGGGGCCAACTGCAAGCGATTGCGGGAATTTAGCCGCCGCTCCCAATGTTACCCTTACGGTTACGGCCGATACGTCTATTCATTTCCGTCTACAAAGTTCCGGTAACCCCACCCTCAAAATTGACGGCCCCCAGGATTTTGACCTCTGTGTTCCCTCCCATGATGGCTCAACGGTGGAAATTCCTGGTCAATGGCCTCCAGGACAATACGATGTATTTATCGGCGATCTTCAGGGCGGATCTCATGGATATACGCTCAAAATTTCCGATCAATGAGGGGGGGGGGAGGCAAGAGATAAAAAATAAAACCACTCAGCAGTTTGCTAAGTGGCTTGACCAGTAACCTTGAATTAGAGAGGAGAGAAAATAGAGAGTAGAAAAAGATTTAGCTGACAGCGATGCTGGTAAGCATGAGTGCTGTTACGAAGAGGACAGCCATCGCGCCTTGGAATAGGTAACGTTGCTGTTGTTCTTGATTGGGAGATTGGGCATAGTACATTTGAGGCTCGTTAGCGTAGTTATTGAGCTGTCCTTCAGGATTAACTGTTGTGTACATGGGATTGACCTCGCTTGTTTGTCCTTGTTGTAAACTAATATAACAGATTGTAAAGAAATGTTTCTGTGACTTGACAGCCAGAATTTAGTGATGTTAATCACCGTAGTTTGACATCCTCACCGCCCTTCTAGGGCGGTGATTCCTAAACCTCACAATTTAGGTTTCTGCTTCATAGCAGTTGCCTTCACAGATTTACTCCGCTCTGGTCTTACACTCGCTCCACAGACTGACACCGCAAGTCCTGCGGCCAATATGTTTTTGCTGGCATTG